>CAZJWW010000172.1:0-4915 GCA_964549895.1 uncultured Gammaproteobacteria bacterium | reverse complement strand
TCACATATATTTTGTAAACCCTGCGCTAATCATGAGAAACTATCGGTATGAATAGACAGTACCCAAGCACGCGTTTACGACGCAATCGTGCGCATGATTTTTCTCGTCGTCTGATGCGAGAAAACTACCTTAGCGTGGACGATTTAATTTTGCCTATTTTCGTTATAGAAGGAGAAAACCAGAGCGAAGCAATTGAATCAATGCCAGGTGTTGTGCGTATGAGCATCGATTTACTAGTAAAAAAGGCTAAGCAGGTTGCCAAACTGGGTATTCCTGCCATTGTGTTATTTCCGGTGGTTGGCGATAGCAAAAAATCGCTGTTGGCTGAAGAAGCGTATAACCCTGAGGGATTGGCGCAAAGAGCGATACAAGCCGTAAAAGAAGCAGTGCCAGAATTGGGTGTCATCACCGACGTGGCCTTAGACCCCTATACCAGTCATGGACAAGACGGTCTACTCAATGAGGATGGTTACGTCATGAATGACGAGACCATTGAAGTTTTAGTCAAACAAGCGGTGTCACATGCCGACGCAGGGGCTGACATAGTAGCGCCTTCTGACATGATGGATGGCCGAATCGGAAAGATTCGTATCGCTCTGGAAATGGCGGGGCATATTAATACTCAAATTCTAGCTTACTCAGCGAAATATGCGTCGGCTTTTTATGGCCCGTTTCGAGAAGCCGTTGGTTCAGCGGAGAATTTAGCTGGCGCTGACAAATATACTTATCAGATGGACCCAGCCAATACCGACGAAGCTCTGCATGAAACACGCATGGATATAAACGAAGGTGCTGACTATGTGATGGTCAAACCTGGCTTACCGTATTTGGATATTGTCCAACGTGTTAGTAGTGAGTTTCAGCTGCCCACTTTTGTGTATCAGGTGAGTGGCGAATACGCCATGCTAAAAGCGGCCGCATTGAACGGTTGGTTAGAAGAAAAGGACGTGGTACTGGAAGCGCTTACTAGTATCAAGCGGGCTGGTGGCTGCGCGATATTGACCTATTATGCTGAAGACGTGGCCCATTGGCTAAGCGAATAATGCTCCTTATAACAAATTTAAATGCTTATCTTAAATACTTAGAAAATCATTATGAGTCTACAATATTTACACACCATGATTAGAGTGGGCAATTTGGATGCGGCTCTGGATTTTTTCTGTGACAAGCTAGGCATGGCTGAAACCAGACGCTACGAAAACGAGAAAGGGCGATTTACCCTAGTATTCTTGGCCGCATCCAAAGATTTGGCTCAGGCCAAAGAACATTCGGCCCCAGTCCTTGAACTCACCTATAATTGGGATGAGAGTGAGTATGCAGGCGGCCGTAACTTTGGCCATTTGGCTTATCGAGTGGACGATATATATGCAACCTGTCAAGGCTTAATGGATAAAGGCGTCACTATCAATCGCCCTCCACGTGATGGCCACATGGCTTTTGTTCGATCACCTGACGGCATTTCCATTGAGCTATTACAAAAAGGCGACAATTTACCGGCCCAAGAGCCTTGGGCATCAATGGAAAATGTGGGTAGTTGGTAGCTGGATTTAGGGGTGTGGATAACGTAAGCTCCAATCATGACATTTATTAAAAAACTTGAGGCGTGTTGGGCGTCTAGTAACTCATTATTGTGTGTTGGTCTGGACCCGAGTTGGGGTCAACTTCCAGAGCATTTAAAAACCAGTGATGAACCAATCTTTGAGTTTTGCAAAGCAATTGTCGATGCTACTCACGATGTGGTATGTGCGTATAAACCTCAATTTGCTTACTTCGCTAGTGTTGGCGCGGAAGAACAACTGCAACAAACACTCAATTATATTGGTGAGACCTATCCAAACATACCCATTATTTTAGATGCAAAAAGAGGCGATGTTGGTAGCACAGCGGCCATGTATGCGGCTGAGGCATTCAACCGGTATAAAGCTGACGCGATCACCGTTAATCCATATATGGGGCAAGATTCGGCCCAGCCATTTTTAGACAGAGAAGATAAAGGCGTCATTTTTCTGTGCCGTACCTCTAATCCAGGCGCTGGCGATATTCAGGATCTAA
Organism: uncultured Gammaproteobacteria bacterium; assembly: GCA_964549895.1. Classification (GTDB taxonomy): domain Bacteria; phylum Pseudomonadota; class Gammaproteobacteria; order Arenicellales; family Arenicellaceae; genus Arenicella. The sequence continues at coordinate 2,863 of CAZJWW010000172.1, read as the reverse complement.
TAGTCGAAGACCGGCCATTGTATGAACACGTGGCCAGTATGATTTGTGAAAAATGGAATACCAATGGCAATTGTTGCCTCGTGGTAGGCGCTACTTGGCCTGAACAAATGGCCAGACTCAGAGAGTTAACAGAAGACATACCTTTTTTAGTGCCTGGCGTTGGTGCACAAGGTGGCGATATCGAAGCCCTCGTGAAGGCCGGGCAAACCGCCCAAGGAACTGGTTTAATGGTGAATTCATCACGCGCTGTAATCTACGCCAGCGGTGGTAAAAACTTCGCTGGCGCAGCTCGTGAAGTTGCCATAAAAACTCGCGATGCAATCAATTTGCATCGACATTCTTGAGGAAGATTTTCCTACGGCAGTGACTCGCGAGCAGCGCCAATGAGCTGCGAACCCATTGGCACACTTAGTCCATGCATAGTCCATGCCGCAATCCTTACAGCAGATGACTATTTCAATGTCTGTTGAAAACGTTCAGCCGAGTCCAAGATTTCCTTGCGGGCTTCATCTTTGCCGGCCCAGCCTTCCACTTTAACCCACTTACCTTGTTCTAGATCTTTGTAGTGTTCGAAAAAATGGGCAATTTTATCTAACATCTCTTGTTGAACATCTCGAAAAGTATCAATGTTGTTGTAGAATTTTGTTAGCTTTTCAATGGGTACCGCGAGAATTTTCGCATCACCGCCTGACTCATCTTCCATATTTAACACACCAACAGGTCGGCAACGCACAACGGAACCGGTTACCAATGGGAAGGGGGCTAATACCAATACATCGGCAGGATCACCATCATCCGATAAAGTTTCTGGGATATAACCATAGTTGCAAGGGTAATGCATGGCAGTAGACATAAAGCGGTCTACGAACATAGCTCCAGTGTCCTTGTCCACTTCGTATTTAATGGGGTCGCCGTAGCGCGGAATTTCGATGATTACATTGACGTCGTCGGGTAAAGATTTGCCCGGACCTACATTATTTAAAGACACTAGTTTGCTCCGAAAGATTGGTCTTGAAAAAGTGGCTGTATTATACTGTTTTAGCGGCGCGTTACAGCCCGTATGAATGAAAACAATAATTAATTTAATCCCATGCAAATAGGGTAGAGGATCAAACGAATTTTTGATTGCTTAGCTAGCTTTCTTAGCTAACTTTCTTAGCTAACTAGGCTCTAAACCCCATATATGTATTTGAGTTTCTCAAATGAACTCGGCACTAGGGTGCGGCTTATGCAATCTTCGTAATTAGGTCTTTATTCTTTGCAATTAACCGGAGAAATTTATATGTCTTTACAAATAGTGCCCGTTTTATTAGGGGCTTTGGGATTGGTTGTCGCCTATATCATTTATCGGGTAATCGCCAAGCAAAGTGTTAGCGACGAAAAAGTTGCCAGCATTGGCCACCAGATTCACATTGGAGCCATGGCATTTATGCGCCGCGAATATACTATTCTGGTCGCCTTTTTAGTTGTGCTCGCCATCTTAATAGGCATCTCAGACCTAGGCTTCAATACCATGGTGGCCTTTATACTCGGTGCATTCTGTTCTGCGGTGGCTGGTTATATTGGAATGTTCACGGCCACCAAAGCGAATACCCGCACCACCATGGCCGCGCATGAAAAAGGCGCATCTGCTGCCTTAACGCTGGCTTTTTACGGCGGTTCGGTGATGGGCTTAACGGTTGCTTCAATGGGCTTACTCGGCCTTGGAACCTTGTATTTGATGTACGGCGGTGACCCACATACCGCTCACACCATTCATGGCTTTGGTATGGGTGGCTCAGTGGTGGCTCTTTTCTCGCGTGTTGGTGGCGGTATTTTTACCAAGAGTGCCGACGTAGGTGCTGATTTGGTGGGTAAAGTAGAAGCTGGTATTCCTGAAGACGACCCTCGTAACCCAGCGGTAATTGCCGACAACGTGGGCGACAATGTTGGCGACGTGGCTGGTATGGGCTCCGATATATTTGAATCCTATGTTGGCTCTATGATTGCCACAATAGCAATTGCGGCGACGCTGACAGGAACGACTCTGGCACAGTTAGGTGGCGGTCAACAGGCTCTTATGGCTTTGCCATTGGCTTTGTCTTCATTAGGGCTGTTATGTTCAGTAGCCGGCATTATAGTAGTTAAAATGCTAAGCGGTCAGGCACCCGAAAAGGCACTGCGTACTGGCACCATGGGTACCTCTGTATTGTTTATTGTTCTAGCTTTTATTTTGGTATCAAGTTTTGGAATTAGTAGCAACGTTTGGTGGGCTGTGTTGATTGGTTCAGTCGGCGGTATTGTTATTGGTTTGGTTACTGAATATTACACGGCGGGTAAACCCATTCGTACTATTGCTGCAGCGGGTGACACCGGCGCTGCCACCGTAATGATTGCAGGCTTAGCCATTGGTATGGAATCAGTGGTAATTCCTGTTCTCACATTGTGCGGTATTATCTACTTCTCTAGCGCGCTGGCTGGCCTATACGGAGTTGCCATTGCTGCGGTTGGCATGTTAGCCACGGTGGGTATCACTATGGCGATTGATGCTTACGGCCCCGTTGCGGACAACGCCGGCGGCATAGCCGAGATGGCCGGTCTAGGGGAAGATACTCGTAAAATCACCGATTCACTCGATGAGGTAGGAAATACCACCGCCGCTATCGGTAAGGGCTTCGCTATTGGCGCTGCAGCTCTGGCAGCATTGGCGATTATCTCGGCTTTTATCGAAACTGTGTCTGCGAATATTGAGGGCTTTAGCTTACAAATCAATGACCCAGAAGTATTGGTGGGTATGTTTATTGGCGGCATCTTTCCGTTCTTGGTGAGTAGCTTAACAATGACCGCGGTTGGCGATGCAGCATTCGATATGATTAAAGAAGTA
>CAZJWW010000171.1:0-5051 GCA_964549895.1 uncultured Gammaproteobacteria bacterium | reverse complement strand
CTAGACCTGCACTGAACATCATGGCGAACCACGTAAAAGTTGAAAACTCTGGCTTTTCGTCGGGTTGGCCGAGTTTAATTTTGCCACTTTTGGGCCACATACTCAGGCTCAAGCACACGAACAAGTAAAATGCAGTTACGTAGATATACCAAGCTCCCAAGCTATTGATCGACCAATTCTGAATAAGCAACAAGGTTTTTCCCGCTGGCTCTGGAAATAGTGCAACCCATAGTATCAACATTAGAATCAATATTTTCGGGCTTAAAGCCACTGCTTTATTGAAGCCTTCATAGAAGCCAGATTGGGCGGTAGCAATAGAAATAAGGGAGTTTGAGTCTTGCATAGTTTCTTTATTTTAGCTGTTGGTAGATAAAACCGTCCCTAAAGAGAGACAGTCACATGAGCTTAGAATTGCGTCTAGAAAGGTATCTTGGTCAGCCTGATCATGTCTGACGCTTGTTTGTTTGGCAGTGCATGAAAATAAGAAGAATAATAGCTTATTGACAGTATTCACAGAGGCATGAAGTAATTGAGGTAAAAATAATAAGTTTGGCTAATAGTTAATTATAATCAACGCAGTAGACCATCTAAAAATTAGCGTATTTCACAGCAATCCAATCAGTGGTTTGGATCATTTCGTTCAATTATGGTCCTTAAGTGGTAAAATTAGTATCAATAATCTAAGTAATTGATTATCTTATGGTTGTTGTTTTTGGAACTAATCACAAACGATATGAAATTTCTACGAGGCTGATAGAAAAACTATTTAAGATAAAGGCCGCCTTCTTCACGAAATAGTCACGATAGTTGACGTCTGTGTGCTTGAGACGGGCTCGTATAACATTAAAAGTGATGACAAAAGCGTGAAAGTGTACGAGAATGCCATTGAGCAATTAAAGTTTTAAAAAATTGTTTTCTTGAGGAGAAGAGATGATTGGATACGTTAGTACCAATTCTGTGATAGCGACAACCCGAATTTCTACTGACCACGTGTAGGACACTGCACACGATTGTCTTCCTCCCATTTTAATAAACATATAATAAAATCATTTTTAATCCCCTTTTTTTAAGTTCACTCCGTTGCAGTAAAGAACTTTGGTTGTAACGAACTTAGCTTACGGGGTTTTGACAGTTTTGGCCGTATCGGCCTAAATGATTCGATATCACCTTTAAATATCGTTTTTAATATTTAGTACTGTTTTATTAATTTAACTGAAGGCCTTTCAGCAAGTTTAGAGATACGCGGTTGTTAGAGATTACGCTTAATGCACCATTTAATTAATGTCAGTGCACTTAAGCTGAGTCGAGATAGTTTAATAAAGGTTGTGGCTATCTCGTAAGTTAAAAATTAAACCTTTTTAGGAGAATCACATTATGACATTAGTAAAGAGAGAAGAGTTTAAGGCTGAGCAACACATGCCAGCTGTAAAGCACCGTAAAAAGATGATCGCCTTGGCGATTGGTGCGATGACAACCTCGGGTATAGCACAAGCACAACTAGAAGAGATTGTCGTAACGGCAACGAAACGTGCTGAAAGCTCGCAAGACATCCCGGTGGCTATTCAGGCTATTACTGGAGAGGCTCTGGATGAACTTGGTGTAAATACCTTTGAAGAATACGTTAAGTTTCTTCCAAATGTTGTACAACAAGGTCGTGGTCCCGGTCGTAATGAAATTTATATTCGTGGCGTAGCCACAGAACAATCAAACAACTCAGTATCATCTGTACAGGGTTCTGCACCGGCAGTAGCACTTTACCTTGATGAACAAGCGGTTTCATTTGGTGGGCGTAACCTTGATATTTACGCGGCGGATTTGAATCGCGTAGAAGTACTACCTGGGCCTCAAGGCACATTATTCGGTGCCAGCTCTCAGTCAGGTACTGTTCGTCTGATTACGAATAAGCCAAGTACTGAAGGCTTTGAGGGACATGTGAAAGCGGGTTACGGCGTAACCAGTGGCGGTGACCCTAGTAATAACGTAGAAGCAACAATCAACGTTCCTTTATCAGATACGGTCGCGGTTCGCGCAACGGCTTATTCTGATACTCAGGGTGGTTGGATTGATAATGCGCCTGTCGCGTTTGACAATAATGACCGCGATTTGATCAACGTTATTAACCGAAATCAAATTTTTGGTGCAAGTGTTGCGCAAGATGCGATTTTGCCAGAGGTCAATAACGGCGGGGTAGTTGAAGACAACTGGAACGACGCACAATATTCTGGTATCCGTTTGGGTATTTCATGGGATATTAACGAAGATTGGAACATCCTGCTTCAACACACCGATCAAGACTTAGAAACTGAGGGTGTTTTTGAGATCGCCCCAACCACAGGGACTGACGATTCGTCACAAAGTCTTTCTCCCGATCGCAATAACGATTCATTTGGTTTAACCACTTGGACCGTTGATGGTCGAATCGGTGCCCTGGACGTACTGTACACAGGTGGTTTCTTAAGTCGTGATGTTAATTCATTACTTGATTACTCTACCTATAGTTTCGGTGGTGGTTACCAGGCTTACTACATTTCTGTTGGTGCTTATTCAGCTAATGGCGCTAGCGAAGTATTCGATTATACAAAACAGTTTGTTGACAACACTGACAGTGACCGCTTGACACATGAAATTCGAATTCAAGGCGAAGTTGGCGAGCGTTTTCAGTTTACAGTTGGTGGCTACTTCGATAGCGTTGAAACGCAATCAGTTGGTGAGTTCCAATATTTTGGTTCATTACCTGCCGGTTTAAACACCGCAGTTCGTCCAGCTGATTTAGCAGATGGTACTATCACAACAATTGGTTCAGTAGAACCAACGATTTTTATCAATGACTTTAATCGCCAAGAAGACCAAACGGCATTTTTTGCTGATGTATCGTTTGATATCACAGACACTTTTTCTGTCAGTGCTGGCCTTAGAAACTATGACATTGATTTTGATCTCTCTGGTGCGACTGGCGGATCCTTCGGTTGTCGTGGTCAAGACATAGCGTCACTTCCAAGCGGCGATGGCATTATTCCATCTGGTCGAACATTCGATGGAGGCCCTGCTTTAGCGGTAACTCGAGCAGACGGCACAGTAGGCTGTTCCGATAATGCAGGTAACAACGTATCCGTCCGTCTACAAAATCTAGGCACGATCGGTTCAATTGCACCGGGTGGCCCGCAAGTCGCAGATTTAGAAGGGCTTGGTACTGATGGTGTAGCAAATCAAAGCGATACTATCTTCCGCTTTACTGCTGACTGGAAAGTGGCCGACGACGTATTATTATTCGCTACTTTTTCAGAAGGTTTCCGCCCACAAACGGTTAATCGTAACGCAGGTCAACCTTCAGGTAACCAATCAGGTGTTTTCGAAGGTTTCGTTGTACCAGCAATTGCCAACACGGATGAGCTAACAAACTTTGAAATTGGTATTAAGGGTGACTTTTTTGACAATACGCTACGTTTAAATGCTACGGCCTACACGTCTGAGATTACCGAGCTGCAAACAACGCGATTTGACCCATCAAACATCGCTTTCTTGGTATTTATCGAAAACGTAGGTGACGCGGAAGTAAATGGTATTGATGCTGATTTCACTTGGGTGCCAACGGATAACCTTACCATTCAAGGTGCTTTTTCTTTCGTTGACTCTGAAATCACGGCTTTGAACCCACAATTGGTTGGCCTTGCGGCGCCAGTAGGCAGTGAGCTTCCTTTTACAGCAGATTTTTCCTTTAATCTGCGTGGTCGCTATGACTTTACGATACCTAGTTTTGATGCAGATGCGTTCGTACAAGGTGGCGTTGTTTTTACCGGGGCTAGTTTTGCCGGCATTATCGGCAACGCTAATTTCGTAGAAGACACCACTCGCCGTGTTTTTGGTGCAGGATCTGGTTTGGAAATCGTAAACGAAGGCGGTACATTTGGATCGACCGAAGTTGCAACTGCAACGCCAGGATCGTTTGGTTTAACACCAGATGGTCAATTCTTCCAGAACGGTCGTTTCGTTCAAGAAGGGTACTCCACGTTTAACTTTTCTGCAGGCGTCCGAAAAGATACATGGGGCGCTGAGTTCTATGTGAATAACTTGTTTGATGAGGTTGGTGTAATTAATATTAACACCGCTGATTACACACCTCGTGTATCTGTTATTCGTCCGAGAACTGTTGGAATCCGTTTTAACTATAGTTTTAACTAAGGTTTAACTTAAGGTTTTAACGAACAGTCTAACTAAGTTTATCAGTCGCTTCTGGCTGCTGATAAACTCAGACTGAATAAAAAGGTGAGCTTTCGGGCTCGCCTTTTTTTTGCTTTTGCCGATCGTTATTTGAGTTAAGATAACGATCTTATCAGTTATGAAAAATGTTTTGCCTAAACAATAATGTCTGACTCATCTGCAATATCGGCTATTACTAATCAAGCTTTAAAGCTGGCGAAAGCCACTCAATTTGAAGCCGCGCTCAAAAAATTAGATGAACTAGGAAGTCAGCTTACTAGTAATGCCGAAGCTTGTTATATCAAAGCTGTATGCCTGCGTAAGGTCAAGCAAGTTGATGGTGCTTTACAGATGCTTGAGCAAACATTAAACCTCGACCCCAGTTATGCAAGAGCACATCAAGAAGCTGGTCATATTCTGCTTGCGGCCGGTAAGCTCACACCCGCGACTAAAGCCTACGAACGAGCCGTTGAAACGGATTCGGCACTCGTTACCAGTTGGCGCCCTCTGGTTACCTTGTACGCTAAGATTGGGGAAGCCAAAAAGGAGGAGATGGCCAAACACGAAGTCGCTCAATTAGAACAGCTGTCGCCGACTTTGCGAGCGGTCAAAAGTAACCTCAACCGCGATGATTTAGAAACCGCTGATCTTTTATGTCGTGAGCACTTAAAAAATAATAAGGACGATATTGAAGGCATGCGATTACTGGCTGAAATCGCCAATCGGGCTAAAATACATGACGATGCCGAATTTATTTTAGAAAGTGCCGTCGCGTTTGCTCCCACCCACATAGGTGCACGTTTTGATTATGCGAATGTGTTGGTTAAACGACAAAAATTTGGCAAGGCGCATGA
>CAZJWW010000170.1:0-5207 GCA_964549895.1 uncultured Gammaproteobacteria bacterium | reverse complement strand
AGGTTTCCACGACTTAGGTTTCCACGGCTTAGGTTTCCACGACTTAGGTTTCCACGGCTTAGGTTTCCACGGACTTAGTGATTATGACTGACTACTTGAATTGGCAATCCGATTTAACTTTAGAACAGGTTTTCGCCGCCAGTAACCCATTTTCTTATCCAGACTTTAGTTCAGGCTCAAGTCCATCCCAGCTTGTATATCTAAGCCACTTAAACCAAGATAACGGTCGTGCTGCGCTGATGATTGCGGATCGTGATCAGTGTATTTCGCCCACGCCCTATAATCTGCGCACCAAAATCAGTGAATACGGGGGTAAACCGTATTGGTTAGTGGGTGATGATGTGATTTTTGCGAATCAAAGCGATCAATGCTTATATCGGCATTCTTTGTTTGATGGGACTAGTAAACCGGTTCGTATTAGTCCCGCTCCCAGCAATCAAACTCTTATGTACAGTGACGTTCTTGTACTCGGTGATTCTGCACTGTTGGCAATCGTTGAACAAGAAATTGAAGGGGTTGAAAATCAAAGCTATATTGGATTCCTAAACCCAAATCAACCCGATGTAGCTCCTAAAGTTTTAGTTGAAGGAGCCGATTTTTACAGTAATTTGGTCGTTGATATCCGAACTAAGAAATTGGCGTGGGTGCAATGGAATCATCCCTATATGCCCTGGGATAGTAATCAGGTGTGGGTGGCGGATTATGAGACTACTGATTTAACCTCCACGGAACTCGTATCTAAAGGTGATGAATCCGAGAGCCTAGAATCTGATAAACCTAAAATTACTGGCGTGCAAATTACCGACCAGCATCGTATAAGTTTGGACGAGTCTGCTTGTGTCTGTCAGTTATTTTTTGCGAATAATAGTCGTTTGTTTTTTTCAGCGGATTTCGCAGATGCAAAATCACAAAGCAGTAAAAATTTCTGGAATATATATTCATATTCCTGTGCTGAAAAAATAGTAAGCCCGGTTACTGAATTGCACTACGAGTTTGGATATCCGCATTGGGTCTATGGTGACTCACGCATAGCGCAGTATGATGCAAATACCTTGTTAACCATTGGCAGTTCCGCTGAAGGTGACATTTTATACGCGATTGACCAAGACAGTTTAGCGGTGCAAGTGGTACGTGGTTTTGAGCTAGAGCACCAGCACACCCTGAAGGCGTTGGTTGCTAATGGTCAATCGGAAGCCGCAATGATGTTATTGAAGGCCGATCAACCACCCGATCTAATTCGTTTAAGTGGCGAAAATAGCCCAGACAAGAATGAGTCACCTGTGGTTAGCATTAGTATTAGCAGCCCCGAATACAATGGAACGGTGAGCGCGTCGGATCACTTTGCGTTTCCAACACGAGATGGCGAGCAAGCTTATGGCTTTTATTACCCGCCGGTAAATATTAACTATGCCGACTTAGATCTAGGGCCACCGCCGTTGATAGTAATGGTGCACGGCGGGCCTACGTCACGCGCCTATGGTTATTTCGATATTCAAAAGCAATTTTGGACCAGTCGCGGTTTTGCCCTATTTGATGTCAATCATCGCGGCAGTTCTGGCTATGGTCGGCATTTTCGAGATGCCTTGTACGGACAGTGGGGGGAGCGCGATGCAGCCGATATAGTTGATGGTTTACAACATTTAATTGGTCTTAGACGAGCAGACCCAGAACGGATTTGTATTCGCGGTAAGAGCGCCGGCGGCTACGCGGTATTGCGGGCATTGACCGAATACCCACAGGTTTTTAAAGCAGGCGCATGTTATTACGGTATTGGTAATTTAGCGACCTTGGCGGAAGTGACGCATAAATTTGAAAAATTCTATACTGATCGCTTAGTTGGTGAGCAATACAATGCCGCGCAAGCCACCCGAACCAACAGTGCTTTTTATCAGCGTTCGCCGATTAATAAAATAGCTGAGTTACGCAGTGCCATGATTGTATTTCAAGGTTTGCAGGATAAAATTGTGCCACCAACGGTTGCCCGAGAAGTGATCTGCGCATTAAAAGACGCTGATCTGGAGCATTCTTATGTAGAATACGCTGATGAAGGCCATGGTTTTCGTCAGGCCGCAAACAATATTGATGCCTGGGACAAAGAGCTGGCATTTTATCGAAAGGTACTGAATTAGAAACATGGATTTAATAACCGAAAGAACGATAGCCTTGGCCGGTGTTATTCAGGCTTGTCAACAAGTACAACGCTTGGCCAGAACAGGCGATTTTGAAGACGCTGATACGCAGGCAAGTCTTAATTCGATATTAATTCTTGATGCAGTAAATACACCAGCTGTTTATGGCGGGGTTGGGGGTGTGCGTTCAGGTTTGATGGCCCTTCAGGGCGGTGTGCTTAATTCCGCCAACGGCGATAGTATTGAAATACTACGATATGTGATGTCAGTGTTGCAGCTGCAATCGCAATTGTATCGAGATCAGCGGAAATTTTCGGAGTTTGGAATAGCGATCGAGCGATTAACGAGTTTTCCCAAAGAAGAGATAATTGCCGCCTACTCGAAAGTCTACCAAGAGTTTATTAGCACCATGCGGCCACAAATTATTGTGCAAGGTGAACAAGATTACTTACAACGTGATGAAGTTCCAGAACGTATTAGAGCCTTGTTACTAGCAGCCTTTCGGTCAGCCGTTCTGTGGCAACAAAAAGATGGTAGTCGATTTAAAATACTATGGCAGCGAACTCGCATGAAAAATACCGCCGGTGCGCTGCTTAAAGAAATGCCGATTCACTAAAAATAAGGTTTAATAACCGCTATGAAAGTTTCCTTATTGCTGACCGGTAATGAATTAATGAGTGGCGACACTATTGACTCAAACTCGGCTTATGTTGCGCAATCCTTAAAAGATATTGGTGTTGTACCCTATGTGAAAAAGGTTGTTGGGGACGACTTAGAACTGCTGGTAAGCTCTATCCAAGAACTCGCCAATTTATCAGATGTGTTAATTGTGAATGGCGGTTTAGGCCCCACCGTTGATGATTTAACGGCACAAGCACTGGCTGAGGCTACCACTAAGCCCATAGTGCGCCACCCCAAAGCCTACCAACATCTTGTGGAATGGGCGGCGCCACGCGATTTTAAATTAACCGAATCAAATCTAAAGCAAGCTGATTTACCCGAAGGCTGCGAGCTTATTGAGAACCCTAATGGTTCCGCGGTAGGTTTTTACTGCCTGTATCTTGACTGTCTTATTCTGTGTACGCCCGGAGTCCCCAGCGAGTTTAAGCCCATGGTTGAAAATCAACTATTGGCGTTGATTTGTGAACACGGTGCGATCGAAGCAAAGAGCACCATCTCCAGGCTTCGTTTGTTCGGAATTACTGAGTCTGGTTTACAAGACATGGTAAATGATGCTTTCCCGGATTGGCCATCAGACGTGGAGTTAGGTTTTCGAGTTCAATTGCCAGTTATCGAGGTAAAAATTGCCACCGTCGGCGATGAGTTTATCGAGCTGAATAGTCAATGGACTGAAAAATTTAACTCCTTGTTTGCCGATTATATTATTGGCCAAAACAGTACCCGCTTGACTCAGGCCTTAAACCAAGCCTTAGTGAATACCGATACTACAATTGTTACTGCAGAATCCTGTACTGGTGGTGCGATCGTGTCCGGTATCATTAGTGAGGCTGGTAGCTCGGCGATAATTGGTGCGGGATATGTGGTTTATTCCAATGCCATGAAAACCAGCATGCTAGGTGTGTCAGAACAGACCTTGATGGAGTTTGGAGCCGTTAGTGAAAACACCGTTCGTGAGATGGCCGCGGGAGCATTGGAAAAATCGGGTGCTGATATGGCGCTGGTTACATCGGGTATTGCCGGTCCAACGGGTGGCACAACTGATAAGCCGATTGGTTTGGTATGGATAGCTTGGGGGCGCAAAAATAAAATTCATGCTAGGAGCTTCTTTTTACCCATTGGTCGCCTTGCTTTTCAACGCACCGCCAGCGCAATTGCTATGGATTTAGCTAGGCGTGAAGTGTTGGGCTTAAATACCGCGGTTGATTATTATAGTGAGCTCAAAAATAAACACTAAGCAATGTTAGAAAAATAGCAGCTTTATGATAAAGGCGATAATAACCAGGTTCAGGGTTATTTTTATTGGTCCTATGCCTCTTTTCACTTGAATATTCGCCGCCAACCAGCCACCGATCCAAGTTCCTATTCCCAAAGCGATACCGTATTTCCACACCAGTTCGAGTTGTGAAGAAAACACCATGAGCGCTGCAACGGTATAGCACAGAACAATAAATACTTTGTGAGAATTGGTCGTTACTAAGTCAAATAACATTACTCGATTGAGTACCGGCATTAACAAAAAGCCTACGCCGATATGAATAAACCCTCCCCAGAAACCAATCAGTACCATCAAAATATGACCCGCAATCGTTCGGCCTCGGCTTGCTTGTGTGTTTTGTTTGAAGTTGCGCTTCTCTGGCAATGCCATCACTATTAGTACCATCACCATAATGATCGCCAGCACCGTATTAAACTGATCATTCGGAATACGAGCTGCCAGAAAAGCGCCAATAATAGTGCCTGGAATAGTACACGCGCCTAAGGTCAGACTAAGTCCGAAATTGGCAATCCCTTTGCGATAAAATGCTAGCACTGCAGAGATATTTTGGGTCAAAATCGCAATGCGATTAGTGCCATTGGCGATCGTTCCAGGAATGCCTAAAAATATCATAACGGGTAACGACAACATCGAGCCACCACCGGCCATAACATTCAAAAATCCGGTCGCAATACCGGTAACAAGTAATAAGCTAAGTTCAAACATGCAGGAATTGTAACTAAAAAGTTGTTGGCTTTGATATTTTTTGAACACCCGTATTGCTAGAATTTCGCCATGCAATTGCATTATCAACGACATCCAGACAATGACGCCGACGGTGACTCGGATGTGCGGCCACCATTATTGATTATTCCTGGTTTATTTGGTTCTATTGCCAATTGGCGTACTGTCGCTAGGAGCATTGGTGAAAATCATCCAGTATGGGTGATCGATCAACGCAATCACGGGCGTTCACCTCACGCTTCCAGTAATACGTATGCCGATATGTGTGATGATTTACTGAAATTTATGGATCAACATAGACTGAGCCGCATAGTACCTTGTGGGCACAGCATGGGTGGTAAGGTCGCCATGTTGTTCAGCTTACTGCACCCCGATCGGGTCGCTGGCTTAGTGGTATT
>CAZJWW010000169.1:0-5243 GCA_964549895.1 uncultured Gammaproteobacteria bacterium | reverse complement strand
TTCGATCACGCGATAAGGTACTAATAATACTGCTGGACACATTCAGCATGGCGCGCGTCAAGGAAAGCACTACCCAAGTCAATACAACGGGGGTTATATATTTCGCAAAGCCATCGATAAACCCAGCCGATCGCGTCCCTAAAATGATTCCGATCGCTATCATCGCGTTGAAAATAGGGGCCTTTAAACTGTCAATTATTTGATCATCAAGTTTGCTCTTTGTATGGGAAGCAAGTTTAGATAAAAAGCCAATTACGAAGCGGCGCACCAAATAAGCAAGTATCCAAAACGCCGCGATGATAACAAATGCCTCGAACAACGGATATTTTTCGATAAACTGCCAATAAGGTAGTAATTGTTTCGGCAACAAATCCGCAAATGACGGGAGCTGCGTGCCAATATCTAAGGGTGCTTCAATGAGTACTTACTCAGCTTCTATCGCATTCTGCTCGTCTGTGGTATTGGCCAATTTGCGGATGGAACTCGTGCTCATAGAATTTTCTCCAAGCTACAATCGTTGTTGCTCAATCCAAGTTTGAATTAACGCGGTTAGCTCAAGGTCTGTTTTTCCTTTGGTAGGTATTGCTGGCCCGATAATGCATTTGATGGTGCCAGGTTTTAGCCACCAACCATCGCTCCGCCAATATTTACCCGCGTCATGAGCTATCGGTACAATGCTGACATTAGCAGCTAGCGCTAATGTGGCCGCTCCTTTTTTATAACGGCCCGATGAGCCATAGGCTTGTCTTGTGCCTTGCGGAAAAATTAACACATGCCGGCCTTCTTTAATTTTTTCGATGCCTTGTTTAACGACTTGCTCTAGTGCCGTGCTTCTATCTGAACGATCGATAGCTATAGGTCCGCTGGCCCATAAACCCCATCCAAAGAGAGGGATTTTCAATAGTTCCTTTTTTAATACCCATGCTAGCGGCGGCAGAAATGTTTGAGTGGTAATCGTTTCCCAAGTTGATTGATGGTTACAGGCGAATACGCACGGGGTTTTAGGAATATTCTCCATACCTATCACCTCATGTTTTAACCCCACGGTCACTTTTAGCCACCACGTTACAAAATGTGCCCAACCGGCAATTAATTTAGAGCGGCGTTGCGGTGGCGTGAGCAGGGCGAAGGCGGAGATGATAAAAAACGGAATAGTCGATAAGGCTTCGCCGACATAAAAAAGTAAGGTACGAATGTAAACCATAAATCTAGGAAGCGACTTGGTTCGCTAATAATGCGTCGGCGAAGCTCGATAAGTTGTCATAGATGGCGACGGTGCTAAATGGACTATCGCCACTAGCTTTAATTGTCTTGGCAGTATTTTTACCCTTGCCTGTTTTCACTAAAATTGGTGTAGCGCCAGCGGCGTCGGCGGCTTGCAGATCGCGCATAGAATCACCAACTGAATAAACATCTTTGAAGGTAATACTCAGGCGTTGTGCTAATTCGTTATACAAGCCATCTTTTGGTTTGCGACACTCGCAGTCATCTTTGGGGTGATGTGGACAAACCAACAGACCGTGAATTCTACCACCATGTTGATGTATATAATCAACCATTCGCACATGTATGCTTCCCAATGTATCAGCACTAAATAGGCCGCGACCAATACCAGATTGATTGGTGATTATCACCAGATCATAGCCAGCTTGTGACAGTCTAGCGATGGCTTCCAAACTGCCTTTAATCGGCCGCCATTCTTCTGGAGTCTTTATAAAATCGTCCGAGTCATGATTGATGACGCCGTCACGATCTAGGATTAAAAGTTTCATTGTTAAGCTCGTTCAGAAAATTCGTTAAGGTGATAACGATTAAGTTTGCAACACGGAAATATCTGCCACGCGTAAGAATAAATTTTGCATACGTTTTAACAGCGCCAGTCTGTTTTTTTGTTCTGCATCATTCTTCGACATCACCATCACATGTTCAAAAAAGTTATCTACCGGGACTCTCAAGTCGGCTAATTTTTCCAAGCCTTGTTGATAATTACCTGCCTCAAAGAGGTTCGCACAATCACTTTCAAGGTTCTTGAGTGCCGTATTTAGTGCTTTTTCCGCGTCTTCGCTTAGCGCTGATTCGTCAACGGTCTCGCTAACGTGGTCATCTTGTTTCTTAAGTATATTGCTAATTCGTTTATTGGCGGCTGCTAAATCTGTTGCTTCGCTGCGTTGGCTAAAATCGTGTACCGCCTTAACGCGTCGTTCAAAATCTAATGGACTATCAGGTTCACAAGCCATTACCGCATTAATGGTCGTCGTTTTAATTTCCTGTGCCTGATAAAAAGCGGTCAGGCGGCTGCGAATAAACGTCACAATTTGCGTTTTAATATCATCACTTATCTCAATGTTTTGGAGCTCAGCGTAAACTTGAGCACTATCGTTTACCAATTCAGACAGTGAAAAAGTGTACTCTCGCTCAATCAAAATACGCAGAATACTAAGTGCCGCACGGCGCAGTGCATAGGGGTCTTTGTCACCAGTAGGAATTTCACCAGCGTTAAATAATCCAACAAAACTATCAATTTTGTCCGCCAGTGCTACCGCCTGTGCCTCGGTTGAATCAGGTAATTTGTCACCGGCAAATTTTGGCCAATAATGTTGTTCAATGCATTCTCCAACAATTGGGTTTTCGCCCTCTAGATCCGCATAGTAATGTCCCATGATGCCCTGGAGTTCGTCGAATTCCCCCACCATATCAGATACTAAATCGGCCTTGGCTAATCGAGCTCCTCGTTGGGCTAGTTTAGGGTCACCTTGCATTTGCTTTGCCAGCTTGGAAGCTAACCGCTCGATACGTTGGGTTTTATTCAAAAGACTGCCGAGTTTGGCGTGGAACAATACATTTTCCAAACGATCGATACGTGATTCTAAGGTACTTTTTTGATCGGTGCGCCAGAAAAATTCTGCGTCGGATAATCGCGCGCGTAGAACTTTTTCATTACCAGATTTTACTTGCTCAGGATTTTTGCTTTGAATGTTGCTGATGGTGATGAAATTTGGCATTAATTTTGCATCAGCATCCACGACGTGAAAATATTTTTGATGATCACGCATCGAAGAGATAAGACATTCTTGCGGAACATCTAAAAAGCTAGCGGAAAATTCTCCTGTCACAGCAGTGGGATACTCCACGAGCCCGGTTACTTCATCAAGTAAGTCAGGGTCGTCTTCGATAGCGCCACCCACACTTTTAGCGCTGGCATTTACTTGTTCAAGAATTAGCGCCTGACGCTTTTCGAAATTGGCAATGACATGCCCTTGTTCTAACAAGCTCTGTTCATAGTCATCCGCATGCGTGATGGTAAAGGCACCATCGCTGTGGAAGCGATGGCCGCGAGTAGAATTTGATGATTGTATATCCAACACGGTAGCCGGCAACACCTGTTCGCCGTGCATCACTATTAACCATTTAACTGGGCGGACAAACTCGGCTGCACCTGTGCCCCAACGCATGCGCTTTGCAATGGGTAGACGTTTATTAGCTTGATCGATAATTCCTGGAATTAAGTCCGATAAAGATTTGCCCACTTCTTTAACCTCATAACTCAACCATTCACCTTTGTCAGATTTTATTCGCTGTAGATCAGCAATATCTACGCCACAAGATTTGGCAAAACCTAGTGCTGCTTGAGTTGGTTCGCCGTTATCGTCAAAAGCTGATTTTACTGCAGGCCCTCGGCGCTCTATGTTTTGATCAGGTTGCGCTTCGATAACGTGTGGAACACTTAGGGCCAGTCTTCTTGGAGAAGCAAACGGTTGTGCCGCAGATGCTTCAGCGTCGCCAATTAGCTCAGCTTCTAACAGGCCGTTGATTAGTTCAATGCTAAACGCTTTGCTAAGCTTCTTGAGTGTTTTTGGTGGCAATTCTTCGGTACCCAACTCAATTAGCAAGGTATTTTTATTCAGGGTATCTTTGCTCATTACAAATCACCCTTTAGTGTTTTACCACGCGGAAATCCTAACGCTTCACGAGATTCATAATAAGCTTGTGCCACGCCTTTAGCCAGCGCACGGATTCGACCGATGTAGCGCGCACGCTCGGTCACGCTTATGGCGTGTCGTGCATCCAGCATATTAAAGCAGTGAGATGCTTTGAGCATTTTTTCATAGGCGGGCAGTGGCAATTTCTGTTCTAAGCAATGCAAAGCTTCAGCCTCGCAAGCGTTAAAGAAATGGAACAACTCTTCGACGTCGGCATGTTCAAAATTATAAGTAGATTGTTCAACTTCATTTTGGTGATAAATATCCCCATAAGTGAATTCTTCATTCCATCTAAGATCGTAAATACTATCCACTCCTTGGATGTACATGGCAATACGTTCCAAACCATAGGTTATTTCCCCTGTGACTGGTTTACAGTCTAAGCCGCCTACTTGTTGAAAGTAAGTGAACTGAGTGACCTCCATGCCATTGAGCCAGACTTCCCAGCCCAGACCCCAGGCACCAATGGTGGGCGATTCCCAATTGTCTTCGACAAAGCGTATATCATCACACAGCATATCGATACCCAACACGCGCAAGGATTCTAAGTATCGTTCTTGAATGTCGTCGGGAGATGGTTTCAATACCACTTGATATTGAAAGTAATGTTGAAGACGATTGGGATTTTCACCGTAGCGACCGTCGGTAGGGCGGCGCGAGGGTTGTACATAAGCCGCGTTTAATGGTTCAGGACCAATCGCGCCTAAAAACGTGGGGGTATGAAACGTGCCTGCACCGACTTCGATATCGATTGGCTGCATTATCACGCAATCATTGTCTGCCCAAAATTGCTGTAATCGCAATATTAGATCTTGAAAATTAAGAGAGTCACTCATGGTTTATTGCTCGGGCGATAACCGACCTTAAAATAGCGGCAAATATACGGTGGCACGGCCTATAAACGCCTACAAAAAAGGCGGTATAACCGCCATCAATTAACAGCCTTGTATTATAGCGGGCAAGCTTAAATTTGCGAGTTCTTTAAGTGTGCGAGGAACTGATGAATAGCCAAAATTAGTGCGGTTGGTCTGAGATTACTTCAGTCTTGTTAGCAGAGTACTGTTAGAGCAAACGAACCATAGTTAAAAACTAAATGAAAAAGAGTAGACAAGTCAATGATTTTGAAGTAAATTCTTTCACAGACTATGGTTCGCCCAAGTCGCCTAGGAGTGAGGAAAGTGCAGTCAATAGCACGCTCACGAGAATAAAAAGACTCGCGAATAATAAAATAAGAGGGCGAGTCTTTTTATTCTCATCTACCTG
>CAZJWW010000168.1:0-5378 GCA_964549895.1 uncultured Gammaproteobacteria bacterium | reverse complement strand
GCATGACCACCGAAAACGGCGTGGATACTGTAGAATTGGCAGCTCGGGGTTCGGCCGGGGTAGTAAATTTGGAGGGTGAAGGGGTCATGACGATGGAAGATGCGGCCTACACCAATTGCAGGGAAGGTAGCAATGCGGTGATGATCCGCTCTAAACATTTAGAATTAGATAACATCAGTGGCGTAGGTAAAGCACGCAATGCCACCGTCCGTTTTCAAGGCGTCCCTATCTTTTACGCACCCTATATTTCTTTTCCGTTAAACGATGAACGTAAGACTG
The DNA here is from genome assembly GCA_964549895.1 of uncultured Gammaproteobacteria bacterium. Classification (GTDB taxonomy): domain Bacteria; phylum Pseudomonadota; class Gammaproteobacteria; order Arenicellales; family Arenicellaceae; genus Arenicella. The sequence goes on along the minus strand of CAZJWW010000168.1, from coordinate 5,099 downwards.
GTTGGTTAACGCCTAAATTTGGTAACGACGAAGAGGCGGGCAATGTTTTTGAATATCCTTGGTATTGGAATATTGCACAGAACCAAGATGCCACTATAACCCCACGATTCTATACCGATCGGGGTATACAAATTGCCGCTGAATATCGGCGTGCTACTCAATTGAGCAACACTTTCGTCTACGGTGAATTTCTCCCTGATGATGATCTGTTTGACGATGACCGCAGCCTATTAACAGTGCAGCATTTCCAACAATTCAACAATAATCTTTCTGGCTCGATCAATTTCAATGACGTGTCGGATATCGATTATTTTGACGATTTACGTAATGACACGCAGTTTTTCAGTGCAAGCTTTGTGCCGCGTGATATTCGACTCGACTACACCTCTCGTTTTGTTAATGCCACCGTTCGTGCGAATGAGTATCAGGTGATTGATGATATTTTCACCTCTGCCAACACACCTTTTGAACGCTTACCTGCTATTACACTAAGCACTAATTTTGACGAAGGGCCATATGGCTTAAAATATAATCTAGGCGCCAGTTATACCAGTTTTGTGTCGGATACCCGCCAAGAAGGTGATCGTTTTGCCTTAACCCCGCATGTTGAATTACCGTTTGAGACAACATGGGGTTATGTTAAACCACGTATTTCTTATAATTTTCGCAGTTACAGTTTGGATGATGTCGCTCCGGGAGGCGAAGACAGTCCCTCTTTTGCTGTGCCTATTTTTAGTATAGACAGCGGATTATATTTGGAGAAGAACACTAATTGGTTTGGCAAAAGCGTGTTACAAACACTAGAACCCCGTTTATTTTATGCATTTGCTCCTGAAGAGGATCAAGACGACGTGCCTGTATTTGATACGACTCAAGTATCACTGGATAATGTTACTAACATATTCCGCGCGAATCGTTTTTTTGGCGAAGATCGTGTTGGCGATACCAATCAATTAACCTTAGGCTTAACCACTCGTTTGATTGACAATGAAACAGGTGATGAGCGATTAAAGGCCAGCATAGCCCAGCTAATATTGTTGGAAGATCTCGATGTAAATTTGTTTGGCGATACGGTTGAGTCAGGATTTGGCGATATCTTGGGAGAATTACGGACAGATTGGCCTAGTGGCTGGAGTACCTACAGTTTTGTGCAATTTGATGTAGAGGAAAGCGAAATAGCAAACGCCAGATTTGATTTGGGCTATTCGCCATCAAGCGATAGTCGTAAGCGCTTTTCGCTTGGTTATTTCTTCGTTAACCGCAACTTTACGGACACTAATCAAGTCACGGTGAATCTGGATTGGCCGATCGCCGATCGCTGGCAGTTTAAAGCGCAAGAAAGTTTTTCAATTGAAGATTCTGAGAGTCTCTTCACACAACTGGAACTGGAGTACAACGCCTGTTGTTGGAAAGCTCGATTTACCGCTCAAGAAAGAATCACTGACCGTAATATTAATGAAAAGAGACAAGCTTTTTTCTTTGAACTTGAGCTAACCTCGTTGGGTAGTTTCAGTAGCGGCCTATAAATACTTGTTAGTATTGAGTTATCGTTTTTCGGTCTGCTTATTTTTACGGGCTTACTTTTACGGGCTTACTTTTACAGTCCTAGGTTTAGTATAGTTTTATAGGTATAGTTTTACAGGTACAGTTTTACAAGTATATTTTTATCGGTTTGATCTATAGGGCCGCAAAGCTATCGGGTGAGTTTTAGGGCTTTTTATTAGATATATATACAATTGGCCAGTTTGACGTAAGCTTGAGCTTCCTTAGATTACCGTAATGTTTTTAGCGATTTAAGTTGGCAAAATCGTTATAAAATTAGACAGTTAATGTTACAGGGCGATATCACTATGAATATCATTACTAATTTTAAAAAAATAGCGTCGCATGCTTTATGCATCCCCATACTAGTGGGTTTTTCCGCCACCGTTAGTGCTGAATTTATGGACCGAGTGTTGGTGGTGGTGAACGAAGATGTGATAACTCAATCAGAGTTCGATTTTCGCCTGCAACGTGTCAAAAATGATGTGGCCAGAGATCCCAATTTACCAGCTTTGCCGCCTGACATAAGTAAGCAACTAATGAACAGCATGGTTTTGGATCGTATTCAACTTCAAGAAGCCGATCGTCGAGGAATAACCGTTTCAGACGCGGAGATCGATAGTACGCTAGAGCGGCTTGCAGGGCAGCAAAACATAACTGTTCAGCAACTTTACAATAGTCGCGTGCAGAATGGAGAGTCCGTAGCGCGTTTTCGAAACAACGTTAAAAGTTCGATTATCTTATCGCGTTTGACTGAGTTTTATACACGTTCTAGGGTCGTGGTTCCTGAATATGAAATTGATGGTTTTATAGACATCAATGGCTTAGAAGAAAATGGTACTGAATATCAAATTGCGCGTATCTTGATTAAGGACCCTGACGAAAACCAAGACCTAGCTGAACAAGTACTTCGAGAGATTAACGACGGATTGAGCTTTCAAAAGGCGGTAGAGCAGTATTCGCAAGCAACTGATGTTGAGGACGGCGGTGGGATGGGTTGGCGAACGGCTGATCAATTACCGGAAATGTTTGTGGAAGCAATTAAAGATACTAAAGTAGGTGGTGTTACAAATGTTTTAAAGACCTCAGGGGGGTTGCATATATTGAAACTGCTGGATCTTAAGGGCGACCGTACTGAAATTATACAAAATAATGTAAGACATATACTGATCTCAGCCGATACCACGGTAGCAAAGTCACAGGCGTCTAAACGACTGATTGATATTCGCGAACGGATTAATAATGGCGAATCTTTTGCTGACCTTGCTCGAATCTATTCTGATGATTCGGTATCTGCTGCCAACGGTGGCTCGCTAGGCTGGGTGTCTCCTGGTCAAATGGTTAAGCCATTTGAAGACACTTTCCAAAAGCTTAATTTGGGTGAAATTAGTGAACCGGTGGCGACTCAATATGGTGTGCATATAATGCAGGTCGAAGACAGGCGAGAGAAAAATATCACCGATCAAGTAATGCGTAATCGGGCTGATAATTTTCTGCGTCGACAACGTGCCGGAAGAGAGTATGATCAGTGGGTAAAGCAGCTACGTTCGCAAGCTTACGTGAATTTTGTGGTCGATGATCCCTTATCAACTGACACCAATGATGGACCCGCTGAAGAGTCGTTTAATCCAAATCAGATAGGCACTCCACGGATAATTCGATCAAATGACGGTTAATATCTGACAATTAGTATCCAAAGCGTTTCTTCAGGTAGCAAAATAACAACTGCATTGCTGGCCGAAATTATATAGCTCACCCGATTCAATGGCTATTGATGACTTTTTACCCTACTAATTTTTACCTACTAAAGGGTAGTCTCTCAGGCTATTCGCTTCGCCAAAGGCTTCTCGATCTCGCTAAAGGCTTTTGATCTCGCTACTCGCTAAAGGCTTTTGATCTCGCTAAAGGCTGCTAAGGGGTTTTTGCTTGGCCTAGCTAAGGGCTTCTAAAGCAAAAAGCTTAGATCATTTGCCGTTCTTTAATTTCATTCCAAGTTTTGCAATCTACGCACAGCTCTGCAGTCGGCCGTGCTTCTAACCTGCGAATACCTATTTCAACACCGCAGCGATCACACCAGCCATAATCATCGCTATCAACTCTGATAATTGTTGAGTCTATCTTTTTGAGTAATTTGCGTTCGCGATCACGGTTGCGTAACTCCAAGGACATATCCGTTTCTTGACTAGCTCGGTCATTGGGGTCAGGATGATTTATATTTTCATCTTGCATCAAGTGAATAGTTTTCGAAACTTCATCAAGTAGGTTGATTTTCCAGCCAATTAAAATAGCGCGAAAATGTTTTACTTGTTTCGGGTTCATGTATTTTTCTTTGGCTTTAGCTTTGTACGGCTCTATTCCATGAATTAAGTTATCGTTCAGCGCAGGGTTTAGTTTTGACATTTTCTTACTTACTTTTTTAGTCACTTTCTTAGTATTAGTTAATGGTTTAGTCATCGGCGTAGCAACGACTTTTCTGGAAATCTTTTTAGTCGTCTTTTTGACAGCTTTTCTAGTTACGTTTTTGGAGATCTTCTTTTTTGCCGCCTTTTTAGTGACTTTTTTGCTTACCTTTTTAGAGACTTTCTTTGCCGTCTTTTTGGCACTTTTTTTCGTTACTTTTTTAGAGACCTTCTTGGTCGCCTTTTTGGCACTTTTTTTCGTTACCTTTTTAGAGACCTTCTTGGCTGCCTTTTTGGCACTTTTCTTCTTCTTTATAGCTTTGTTAGCCGCCTTTTTCGTCACCTTTTTAGCGACTTTTTTCTTCTTTTGCGCTCTGCTAACTACCTTTTTAGCGACTTTTTTCTTGTTTTGCGCTTTGGTAACTACTTTTTTAGTTGCCTTTTTAGAGACCGATTTTTTTGTAGCCATTGAATAGAATTCTCTTAGGATTACTATTGGTGCCGTTTGGGGGGCGTTATTAGACTTAAATTTCTGCAACATATGGACAGTTGTCCATATGTCTGTAGTGTCTAAAAAATTAAGCACGCATTTTTACTACAAAGTGTTTGTTTAATCAATCGATTAGGAGAGTTTTATTTAACTTAAACACGTTTCTTAGTATTTGTGTTAAAACTATAAAAATCGGCATATGGAGTTTGTGACAGTCGCCAGCTTATGTATACTGCGAGCTATCGCAAGTCTCAGTGATCAACCCGAGGGCTTTTGATTCCGTTTTATTACTGCTGAAATTGTTCCACTGAATTTCGTTACCACTACTAAACTCATTAGTTGCGAGTCTTGCGATATGATTAAAGCGGAATAAAATAGAAGCTATAGATAGAGATGAAAGACATTTAAAAAATGCCCTAGTAATCTAAAAATATATAACCTTAGAATAACCTACGTAATAGGATGAAAACATGAATATATTAATTAAGAGCACGATTAGCTTAGTAGCAATAGCAGGTATTGCCGCATGCGGCAACGATGGTCAAGAATCTGCTATTAGCAATGCTATCAATTCAACCAAAGAAGCAGCTTCGCAAGCTGTTGAATCGACTACAGATGCCGTGGGGTCAGCGGCAGAAATGGCTAAAGATGCAGGTGCAGGCGCGGTT
>CAZJWW010000167.1:0-5379 GCA_964549895.1 uncultured Gammaproteobacteria bacterium | reverse complement strand
CTGTGGTTGAAACGCCTGTGGTTGAGACGCCTGTCGTTGAAACGCCTGTGGTTGAAACGCCTGTCGTTAAGACGCCTGTGGTTGAAACGCCTGTGGTTGAAACGCCTGTGGTTGAGACGCCTGTGGTTGAGACTCCTGTGGTTGAGACTCCTGTGGTTAAGTCTCAGGAAAACACCTTAGCGGACATATCACAATGGAAGGGCGTTCTTGATAAAATGAAGCGCGCCCATGAACAAGGCAATGCGAATAGACTAAGCAATTTATATACTATCAACGGTCGAGAGAATAGCCTGGTTGGCGCCGATACAATTCTGGTTTACTACGCAGCTGAGTTTCGTAAAACCGCCGATCGTTCTGTCACATTCGAGCCCAGTTCATACCGCCCAGGATTTACCCCAGGCGAGATATCGGCAATTATCGAAGGAAAAATGATAAGCGAACAAATCATTGTTGAATTGGGTAGACGTACTGAAGTTACGGCTAGTTTCCGAATGGTGTTAATCAAAGAAAACGAGACTTATAGAATTCAATCATTTGATACTGAACCTCTCTGGCGATAATTTCTAAATCCTGAAGCTAACTAAATGCTGTAGTTAAGTGGGTAGAGGCTTACCTGCTTCGGTTTGATTAGAAATCAAACTTATTCTAGCGTCTCTCTTGCTCCCCGGCTATAGCGTCTGTCCCGCCCCCACCCACCGCTGACCACTGTTTTTGAGAAAATATCCTTGTTTCTCTTAAATTTCCCGTGCATTTAAAAACGTGCGTAAGCAATATGCCTTCGAAAATTTGCGATTAAAATTCTTAATTCAAGCGATCACTTTTTTTAATGGATATAAATAAATTAATCAAAATATTTAATGTATAGTCAACTGATTATATGTAACACAAAAGACATACATAAATACCCTATTACCCAAACGCTGGAGACCATTTCTAATGCTCGCGAAAACTCTATCTATACTAACTGCAACGGCAATAGCGGTTGCTTCATTGGCACTAGTCGGTAACGCTTTTGCCCAAGCGCAAAATCCGAGAGACAATACATTTTGGTGGCCAGAATTAATTGATGTTTCACCGCTGCGCCAACACTCGCCAGAATCGAATCCTTTTAGCAGCGGTTTTGATTATGCCGCTGAATTCAGCACCCTTGACCTTAATGCAATAAAGGCTGAACTCAAAGAGGTAATGACGACTTCGCAAGATTGGTGGCCAGCTGACTATGGTCACTATGGTCCTTTCTTTATTCGGATGGCTTGGCATAGCGCCGGAACTTATCGCGTTGTGGATGGCCGCGGCGGTGCCGCAGGCGGTCAATTGCGTTTCGAGCCTCTTAATAGCTGGCCTGACAACGGTAACCTAGACAAAGCTCGCCGTTTATTGTGGCCAATCAAGGCAAAATATGGTCGCAAAATTTCTTGGGCTGACTTAATGGTGCTAACCGGTAACGTTGCACTCGAATCCATGGGTTTTCAAACCATAGGGTTCGGCGGCGGCCGCGAAGATGATTGGGAACCAGATCTAGTATACTGGGGCCCTGAAAAAGAGTTTCTTGATGACGAACGTTATGACGGCACAGGCAAAGAGCGTAAATTACAAAAACCCTTAGGGGCCGTGCAGCTCGGCCTGATTTACGTAAACCCTGAAGGACCAGGCGGCAATCATGACCCGTTAGATTCTGCACAAGATATTCGCGAAACATTTGGCCGCATGGCAATGAACGATGAAGAAACCGTCGCTTTGGTCGCCGGAGGTCATACTTTTGGTAAGGCGCACGGAGCTCGAGCTGGAGATTGTAACGGCGCAGCTCCAGCTGGTGCTGGCATTGAAGAACAAGGCTTTGGCTGGAAAAACAAATGTGGGTCCGGCGTAGGTGTCGATACTGTCACCAGCGGTTTAGAAGGAGCCTGGACTTCCCTACCCACTCAATGGACCATGCAATTTTTAAGTAATTTATACGCATTTGAATGGGTACAAACAAAAAGTCCTGCAGGCGCAACGCAATGGATTCCAGATACCGAGGCTGCTGCGAACTTAGTGCCCGATGCTCATGATCCGTCGATACGACATGCACCCATTATGCTAACGTCTGATCTAGCCTTACGAGAAGACCCTATCTACAACGAGATTTCTAAGCGCTTTTTGGAAAATCCTAAAGAGTTTGAAATGGCGTTTGCCAAAGCGTGGTACAAATTAACACATCGCGACATGGGGCCTAAAGCGCGTTACTTAGGCAGCCAAGTTCCTGAGGAAACCATGTTGTGGCAAGATGAAATTCCAAAAGTGGAACATGATTTAGTGACTGTTCGTGATATGGCAAAACTTAAATCAGAAATACTCGATTCAGGTTTGTCAAATTCAGAATTGGTTCGTGCAGCTTGGTCGTCCGCAGCGTCGTTCCGCTCTACCGATATGCGCGGTGGTGCAAATGGCGCGCGCTTACGCTTAGAACCTCAAAAAGATTGGGCCGCGAACAATCCAGTAGAACTTGCCAAGGTTTTAACAACGCTGGAAGGTATTCAAACGGATTTCAACGAAGGGCAAAGCACAAGACAAATTTCAATGGCAGACATAATTGTGCTAGCTGGAGCTGCAGGCATTGAAAGTGCCGCCAAAGAAGCTGGGCATCCTATCAATGTTCCTTTCACGGCCGGTCGGGCTGATGCCAGCCAAGCTCAAACTGATGTTGCGTCATTCTCCGTCTTGGAACCCACCGCTGATGGCTTTCGCAATTACTATGCAAGTGACAATTCGCAGTCGCCAATCACTATGATGATTGACCGTGCCAGCATGTTGTCATTAAGTGTGCCGGAAATGACGGCCTTAGTCGGCGGCTTACGTGCGCTTGATGCAAATACTGGTGGTAGCGAACACGGAGTATTGACTGAACGCCCTGGCGAGTTAAGTAATGACTTTTTCGTTAATTTGCTCGATATGTCTACGCAGTGGACTAAGTCCGATACATTAGAAGGTGTATATGTGGGCACCGATCGCGACTCAGGTGAGGCTAAATGGACTGCAACACCGGTTGATCTGGCTTTTGGCTCCAGCTCAGAGTTACGCTCTGTAGCCGAAGTTTATGCATCAAGTGACGGCAAAGAAATGTTTATGGAACATTTTGTCGCCGCCTGGACTAAAGTCATGCAGCTTGATCGTTTCGATCTTAAAAATGAAGTACAGCCCGGGCTTTTTAGCCGCAATAATTAAATTGCGGCCCAAAAAAAGGGTGACGTTACGTCACCCTTTTTTAATTAAGCCCGTGCTCAAGAAACAAAAAACTATTTTATTTTCGCTTCCTTATATTCAACGTGTTTTCGAACCACAGGATCGAACTTTTTGATGACCATTTTCTCAGTCATTGTTCGTTTATTTTTAGTGGTTGTATAGTAGTGACCCGTGCCTGCACTTGAAACTAATTTTATCTTATCTCGCATGATGCTCTCCTAAGAAGCAATTCAAATCCAAATACATTTAAACTTTGACGCCGTTAGAACGGATATCTTTTAGTACTTGATCGATTCCTTTTTTATCAATAATACGAATACCTCTGGATGACACGCGCAAGCGTACCCACCGGTTTTCGCTTTCGACCCAAAACTTTCGGTAATGCAAATTCGGCAAAAATGTGCGGCGCGTGCGATTTTTCGCATGCGATACATTATTACCAAAAGTTGTACCTTTACCTGTCACCTGACACACTCTAGACATCGTAATAACCTTGATTAGCTGTTTAGCTGTTAGTTAGCTAGTTTCTGCAATTTTACTTAGACTTATGAGGGCGTAAGAAGCACTTAAAATGCCCTAAGTCATTGTTTTTTCTGAAAAGTGCGGTGCGCAAGCACACGCGTTTCTTTCTAGGGGGCGATTTATACCAGAAAACCCCTTTAAATAAAACAAATTCTGGGCGTTATTCAGTCACTTACAACGTTTTTTATGCTCTACCTTCGTTCACTGCAGGGCCCCCATTTCAGCAAATGAAACGACTTCAGAATCGCCCACTACAAAGTGGTCCAATAGCTTTACTCCGACCATGCCCAGGGCTAAAAACAGTGTCTCGGTTAATGCTTTGTCAGCCGCGCTGGGTTCGGCCACACCTGACGGATGATTGTGTGCCACGATCATGGCTGCCGCATTGTGTTTCAAAGCTTCTTTAACAACTTCCCTGACAGGTACGGAGGCATTATCTATGGTTCCTCTGAACAATTCCTGAGAATGAATAACGTGGTGTTTGCTGTCTAAAAACATCACGTAGAATGATTCATAGGGCTTATCGCGCAATTGCATGCTTAAGTAGTCTCTACTGATCTGTGGGCTGGTAATAGCCTCTCCTTTGACAAGTTGTTCCATCAAATAACGCCTACCTAATTCTAAGGCGGCCTGGAATTGAACGTATTTAGCCGGTCCAATACCTTTGGCCTGACACAATTCTTTTTGACTTAAATTTAAAAGTGCTCGTAAACCACCGGCTTCGAGTAACGATGCCCGCGCTAAATCGATGGCCGACTTACCACGAATACCAGTACGAATAAAAAGCGCCAACAATTCGCTATCGCTTAATGCCCCGGGACCCTTATTAATAAGCTTTTCACGTGGGCGCTCCGTTTGCGGCCAACTGCGAATAGGCACGTGAGGTTGAACGGGCGGTTTTTGGTGCGGTTTTGCAGTATCCATAATTACATTCCTTTGTTTTTGATTAAATCGTTAGATCTAATTAGTTATGATTATATGTTGACGATCAGTTGTTCGTGAACCCTTAATGAGGGATCATCGCTTAGTTGATTTCCATATCACAGCTACGATCACTAAAGCATACCTGCAAGCACCCTTCAAAACAAATCTAACAATTCAGTCAGCAATAAGTAATAATCCCTGTCTTGAATTAAGTCGGAGTTAATTAGTTACGATAAATATGCCAGCAGATCCAATAAAGACATTAACCAACAAACGCGTATTGCTCGGCATAAGTGCCGGCATCGCCGCCTATAAAACGCCAGACTTGGTGCGTAAATTGGCGGAGCTAGGTGCCGAAGTCCAAGTAATATTGAGTAAAAATTCTGAGCAATTTGTGGCACCCCTAGCCTTACAAGCTGTCAGTGGCCACGAAGTTCATCACTATGCCATGACTGCGGATAGCGAATCCGGCATGGGGCATATTGACTTAGCTCGCTGGGCAGATGTGGTATTAATCGCCCCCGCCACCGCCAACATGATTGCGCGATTATGCCAAGGCAATGCCGACGAACTACTTACCACGGTGTGTGTCGCTACCGAAGCACCCATTGTTGTCGCACCTGCTATGAATCAGCAAATGTGGCAAAACACTGCTACCGAAGAAAATATGCAAACCTTAGGCCAGCGTGGAGTCTCTATTCTTGGACCTGA
>CAZJWW010000166.1:0-5465 GCA_964549895.1 uncultured Gammaproteobacteria bacterium | reverse complement strand
CTAGCCTAAACAACAAGCAGGCACATTACGCGTTTCATTTTATGCTTAGCTCAACACTCTACGTATTCACCGAGAATGAACGTATTGACGGAATGTCCGGTGGGCAATACCGGTCCAGTGACTTGGAAGACATCTCATCTGAAATGATTCAATTTATCGCTGGCGGCCTATTAGATATGGAATCACGCGAAAACCAAAAAGGCCTGTAACTCAGTTTACACATTTGAAATTCGCACGATTAATTACTAAACACATACTGTAGAGACAAAAAATGACAAAAATCGAAGCCGCTTTTGGCGTTGAATTACAAGAACCTTTTTTCAATGAAGATCGATGGGTTTCACCCTTGAACTGGTTACCGGAAGTGACCGAGCAAATCCAAAGCCCGGGCAAGGTGCATATCCACGATGTGACACTGCGCGATGGCGAGCAAATGGCGAGAATAGCGTTTACCCCAGAAGAAAAAATTTTCATTGCTAGAGAGTTGGACAAGCTCGGTGTCCATTCAATTGAACCAGGGCTTCCTGCCACCCCAGAAGATGTGGAAGTCATTACCGAACTTGCTCAAAATAAACTCAATGCAAAAATCGTTCCGCTAGTAAGAGTAAAAGAGTCGGACGTTAAAGCATCAATTGATGCTAAGGCAGATGGCATGCTTTTGGAATTCGGCATCAACCCGTTTTTGGTTCGAGATGTCTACAGCACCTCTCCAGACAAATTAATGCCGCAAATTGCTGAGTATTCCAAAGAAGGGAAAAACCAGGGTATGTATACCGAATTTATGGGTTGGGATGTATTGCGTATCCCGGATATGAACTACATTAGACGTTTTTTCGAGACCATTGTCGAAGATGGAGATCTGGATCGCATCACCATTGCTGACACCTTTGGCATGGGCCACCCCTTGGCCACCTATCATCTGATAAAAAACCTAAAAGAGTGGACTGGCAAGCCAGTGGGTTACCACATTCACAATGATTATGGCATGGCCACCGCACACAGCGTAATGGCGGTTTCGGCTGGCGCCGATATGGTTCACAGTTCAGTGAATGGCTTGGGCGAACGCACTGGTAACGTCGCTACTGAAGAAATTTCTTTTGTGCTGCAACATCTATTGGATATTGATGCCGGTATTGATCTTAGCCGTCTTAAAACCGTTTCAGACCTAGTGTCCGAAATCTCGAAGTTCAAATTGGCGCCAAACAAACCGATCGTCGGCGATGGAATTTTTGAACTGGAATCCGGCATTGTGTTGCATATACTCAACAAACTGGAAGGCACACCCTTAGACGGTAAACTATTTCCATTTTCACCGGAAACCGTTGGTCACAAACCCTTTCAGCCTGTGTTTGGTCGTGGCTCTGGAAACTATTCTGTGAACAAGATGTTACAAGAGAAAAATATCCAGGCAAACGACGATCAAGTAACTGCCATTACCAACCAAATTAAAGGTGCTGGGCTAATTCTTAAAAACGGTTTGACTGAATCACTCATCGATCAAATTGTTGAAGAAGTGCTCAACGCGTAACTCCTTAGATTGAACACTGGGACCTCGCACCCAATACGCAACAACCGTCGTTGATGTAATACAAATTTCAGTTGCTTAAATACTTGTATACAAAGTATTTCAGTTTTACTATTGCTTTATTTCATTATTTGCATATACTATGAAATATGCAAATATATGATCTGGAACATGCCGCCGATCAAGTCAGCGGAATCATGAAGTTATTGTCCGCCCCAAATCGCCTGATGATACTTTGCCAGTTAGTCGAGCAAGAGCTATGCGTAGGCGACCTATGTCAGCTTCTAAATATGAAGCCACCTGCGATGTCGCAACAGCTATCGATTCTTCGACGCGAAGGTATATTGTCGAGTCGCCGTGATGGCCAGACTATCTATTACTTTATTAGTGATGAAAATATTCTCAAATTGATCACTTTTCTATATGAAACCTATTGTCGCGATTTGTGACAAATTAGCAGGAAACATTTATGAACGAAATTATGATGGCATTACTCGGTGGAACCATGATTGGTTTAGCGGCGCTACTTTTAATGGCAACCCAAGGTGCCGTTATGGGAGCCAGCGGAATATTAAGCCGCGCACTGCAAACCCCCTCGTCGGATTCTCTGTGGCGCGTGTCCTTCCTACTCGGAATGCTATTAGCCCCGCTTCTAGTGATAGTGCTGGGTGGTAAACCAATTGAGATACAGATTACCAACAACGTGCCTTTGTTAATCGTCGCTGGGGTGCTGGTCGGTGTCGGCACCGTGGTCGGTAACGGCTGTACTTCGGGTCATGGTATTTGCGGTATTTCCCGGTTTTCGACACGCTCGATCATTGCGACGTGTGTCTTTATGCTGACCGCGATTATTACGGTTGGCTTAACCAAACTTGTTTAAGAGGTGACACCATGAAAATAATAGCGGTATTTCTGTCGGGCTTACTTTTTAGCTTTGGGCTGATCGTGTCCGGTATGACCAATCCAGCTAATGTGATCGGATTTCTAGATATCTTTGGCAACTGGAATGTCTCACTCGCGTTTGTGATGGTCGGCGGCATTGCAGTAACAAGCATTGGATTTCGATTATTGAAAACGTTGGACAAGCCTCTGTTTGCGATGTCATTTTCAATGCCGACACGCAATGATATCGATCGGCCACTTATCACAGGTGCTGCGTTGTTTGGTGTAGGCTGGGGATTAGTTGGCTTATGTCCTGGTCCAGCAATTACCGCGCTTGTCATTGCGCCAGAAGCAGCGCTGATATTTTTTATATCAATGCTCGTGGGCATGACCAGTGTGCGCTCTTTAAATAACAAATTCCAGCCCACTCAAGCTTAAGGGGGCTATCACTGAGTTAATCTGTCAACCCGTTTCAACGTTATGCCGCGCTAGATTCCAACAGGACAGATTAGCCAGTAGCGATACACGCCAGCAAAGCTCTCAACCAACGCTTAGACGGACCCTCTTCGCTGCGATGCTCCCAGTAGAGGGTCCACACCCGACGTGACTAGCCAGGCGCAATGTAAATTAAATGCCTTAGCTCTGACTTTCTACCTTCTCTTTGTGTTTCAATGCGGCTACAACTTCCACCGGGTCTGTGCGTCCGAGAGGCGAAGAACTATAGGTAGAGGAGATAACGATGCCTTGGCGGTCCAGCAAAAATTCTGAGGGTTGTATGATTTGACGCTTTTCTTCCCACCAAGCGCCTATGAGTTCGCCGGTTTCGCGAGTCATGCCATGCGCGACCGGAAACCCAAAGTCAGCCCCAACCTCAGTTGCCTTGTCCAGTTCATCGACGCTGCCAGCGATGACTCCACAGTTCATGGCCTCTAACTCTGCGAGGTGCTCTTTATATTTAGCTAAGTTCCGCATGCACAAAGGGCACCAATGACCCCGGTAAATCAAAAGCATCGTGTATTCAGTTTCCAGATCTTCAGGAACTGAAATCGATTGATTCGAACCCACGTTTAGAATAATCGACGGAAACTGCTCCCCTGCGCCCAATTTGTTACTCATGATAACCACCTCTCATTTGCTAGTTTGATGAACTCCTTGTGATTTTTCAAAGCCGCCATTAATTTTTGCGGACTTAGCATCAAGGGCCATATTTTTCATTCTTATTTATACATTTAACTCTCGCTTAACGTTAGCCTCAATACACTGAATTCTCAAATGTAAAAATAGGCGAGGTTCTTTGACATAGACTCTCTATTATTTATTAAATCCAATTCCACAGCATCTTATTGTTGGTGCCTCCTCTGCTATGTCTGTTGGGTCGGAGCAGCGCTTGAGCGTCACCAACTGCGATACACAGACACAACCAAACCAAGGCAACGGCGTGCATGTGTAAGACTTTGAGCGTATCACCAACTCGGTCGTGTCTTATCAAATTTAAACTAATTAGGCGGTATCAATACTGTGTTAATTATTCTGGGTCGACTAACTAGTGGCGATACCTGCCAGCTTACACCTCAACCAACGGTTAGCCGGGTCCTCTTCGGTGCTTCGCGCCCAGTAGAGGTTCCACACCAGAGGGTCGACCTCAAATGGCAAGCTCACACTGTGTAAGTTTGACGCCGAGGCCAATACCTTTGGGGTGGTCCACAGCAGATCCGTTTCCTGAGCAATTTTTGCGGCCACCATATAGTTTTGAATTCGAACCGCAATTTTTCGTTGCTTGCCCACTCGGTTTAAGGCAATATCCACTTGTCCACGCCCTTTGCGGCGACTTGAAACATGCAAGTGCTCGGCAGCGAGATAGTCATCTAAACTGATACTTTTTCTAGATAGCGGATGATCATTGCGCATGGCTACCGCATAGGGTAATTCTCTTAGTGGTTTTACATACAGCCCTCTGGCATTGTTCACGGGCGCATCTAACAATAGATCAATTTTACCGGCTTTAAGTTCCTCAGCAGCCTTCTCTCTTGCAACATAGTAACTGGTGACTGAAACATTCGGAGAATCGAGGCGTACAGATTCATGCAGTTTTGGAAGCAGCAATGCCTCGGCTAAATCGTTCATACCTAAGTGGAACACTGTTTGCGATTTAGATGGGTCAAAACGAGGCTGAACATCAACCGTATTGCGCATTAACTCAAGCGCCTTTCGAATATCGGCAATCGCTCCATCGGCGACAGGTGTTGGAGACATACCGTTTGGCGTACGCACAAATAGTGGATCATCAAAGGATTGCCGCAATCGGCTCAACGCATTGCTCACCGCAGGCTGGGTTAGACTAAGTTGAGATGCTGCGCGTGTCACGTTTCTTTCTCGATAGATAGCATCAAAAATTACAAATAGGTTTAAGTCTATTTTATTTAGGCGCATGCGCAATCAACCATTCATAGAATCAATGACAAATCATAAACAATATAAATTATTAATATAAACGTTTCGAAAGTATACTGCCAACACTTTTAAAAAAACTGGCAAATCCTATGTTCGAATTCAGCGCCCAATCACTTAAATATCAAACTAAACTCAATGAGTTTATGGATGAGCATATATTCCCTAATGAGCACACATACGCTGAACAACTAGTTGCAGCTGAAAACCGTTTTGCGCCGTTGCCTATTATGGATGACCTTAAAAGCAAAGCAAAAGCGGCTGGATTATGGAACCTGTATGTACCACCTTCATTGGCTGAATTTTGTGATCATGACGGGCTAAGCAATTTCGATTACGCCCCGCTTGCAGAAATAATGGGCAGAGTTCAATGGTCGCCTGAAGTATTCAATTGCAATGCACCCGACACAGGCAACATGGAAGTCTTCATGAAGTACGCGACTGAAGCGCAACAAGAACAATGGCTAACGCCTCTGCTCAGTGGCGAAATTCGCTCCTCTTACGCAATGACCGAACCTCAGGTAGCATCCTCAGATGCAACCAATATTGAGCTAAACATCAAAGCCGACGGCGACCAATGGGTACTCAATGGGCGAAAGTGGTTCATCAC
>CAZJWW010000165.1:0-5551 GCA_964549895.1 uncultured Gammaproteobacteria bacterium | reverse complement strand
TAAAATTCAATATTCGGAGCTACCCAAAACGCCACTCTAGCGCCATTTGGCCATTCAATTTTTGGACGGTTTTGATAAGCCCAATAATCGTAAAGCTGTGGATCTTCTCGCATATTATTTGCCTTCCGATTTGCCGTCCAGCCAATCAAAAACCTCCTGCACTTCTAATACGTCGGCGTATTTGATCGCGAGGTCGGTAAGGTTAGCGAAGTGGTAACTCTCATGTTTATCAGCGACACACTCCTCAGGCACGATGGTGCGGTAGCCGCGAGACAGCGAGTCAACCGCGGTGGCGCGTATGCAACCAGACGTGGAACCGCCAGTGATAATGACCGTATCAACTTTATGCCACACGCAAAGTGACTGCAGCTGTGTTTCAAAAAACGCCGAGGGCATTTTTTTACAGTAGATAACATCGGCCTCGCGATCGATGTCCAATCGATCATCAAACTCGGTGCGGGTTGAGTTAAACTTAATATTTTGCAGGGAGTCTTCAGTGTCGGTACGCGTGCCCCAAATACCGCAGTCTTCGCCTGATTCCATGTAAGCAACATGCGTCCAAACCACCGGCCATCCAATCGTTCTAAACTGCTTAGCAAGTTCATTAACATAGTACATTTGCTTCGCGTCAGTTTCATAGGCTGTTTTGAACAAGTCTGTTCTGGTATAGGCTTTTTGTGGGTCTACGTTAATCAAAATAGCCTTATCACCAAAACCAAATCGTGCTCGGCCAGGGTTGGCTTTTAGTTCCAGATATATTTCTTGTGCGGTTTTATTGCTTGATTGCATGCTTATTTTCCTGAATATTTAAACGGTCTTTTATGCGTAAATATCGCGTTTGTCGAGCTCTAATACTGGTTCCTAGAGCGTTTGGATTGACGTTTTATTTATTTATATTTGTTATATTAGTATAACATTAGTACAATAATCAAACCCAGTTGGGATTTTCTATTTATAGCGTATTTTTGCATTGCCCGTTTTATGATAAACAGATACTGAATGAAACTATATAATCTCGATAATTCGCCTTTTGCCGCCAGAGTAAGGATGCAGGTAAGACACAAAAGCTTATCAGTAGAGTTCTGTGAGCCGCCTTTCGCAACGCGAACACCTGAATTTAGGGCGGCTTTTCCGCTCGGTAAAATACCCACGTTAGAACTTGATGATGGTCAGATGATCGGTGAATCCAGTGCGATCATGATGTATCTCGAAAGCCTTAATGAAAGCGTTCCGATGATGCCTGAAAGCGCCTTAGCACAAGCCCAGAACGAAATGATAATCCGTTATGTCGACAATCATTTAGCCATGGCATTGTCGCCGTTGTTTCAAGAGTTTTTCGGTTTTATACGCTCAGCTCAAGAGCCTGAGAAAAAGCCAACTCGTTTTGATCTGTTGAGACCTGAGTTAGAAAAACTAAACAGACTACTAGCGCAATTACCAACATTTCAAGATAGAGACTTGCAAACAGGCGATCTATGTCTTGCGAGTAATTTGTATTATGTGGAGCAATTAAGCGAGTATTTTGGTGTATCGAATATTCTCGACGATTATCCTCAAGTTAGAAAGTGGCAGGATTGGATAGCGCAATTTTCAGCCATCACTGAGACCATAGACGAAATGGACGTTGCACATCAGGCCGTTATAAAACAGTCGAAAGTTATTGTATGAGTATTAGAAATATCCGTGGCTCGATCCGTTATACCAGTACCAAGTCCGAGCGAATGGGGCAGGAACGCGGACGTGAATTTTTCTCCTTAACGCAACAAAGCGATGGCGTTGATGTGCTACTCGCGCATTGTGAAATAGATGACGAACCTGCGGTGATTCGTGATATTAGCATGGCATTGCGGCACCATGATTCAAGTCCATTAGATTGTTCGGTACGGTTAACTGTGGGTGGGCAATTTGAGGGTTCGGGCTGGATGCGTTTTGCGGATTCTTACGCTGAATGCGAAAGCTATAATCGTAAAGATGGGCGAATTAGTCAGAAGATTGAAACCCCAGAAAAAATAGTGTGGTTGCAGTCTCATCCAATTGTCGGCGACGCTTTGTTGATGAAGCTCTACGATTTGGAAAAGGGGGTGGGCGAGCAAGTCATTAGCAACTTGTTGTTGACTTCGCCCGATCACCGAGGTGCAACCGGCCCCCAATTTTTTGTTATGGACGCCATGACATTGGTTTATATCGGTGAAGAAGACATCACAGTTGCTGCTGGAGATTTTCGCGCACGGCATTTTCAAGTTACCGGCACGGCCGGCAGTTTGCCAGAAGAACACCCACCGTACGATCTATGGTGCACGGCCGATGACGATTATATTTTTTTACGAGCAGGCGTTGCTGGTTATATGCAAACACACTATGAACTAAGCGAATTAGTACTTGGCTCGAAGTAAGTTAAATAACTTAAGCGTCAATTTAGTTACCAATTTAAGTAAGAATGAATAAGCCATTAAAAGATGTTCGCGTTTTAGATTTAACACATATGCTATCGGGGCCCTATGGCGCTATGATACTGGCGGACTTAGGTGCCGAGACTATCAAGGTTGAACCTCTGCACGGTGAAGGCACACGTACATTACTAGCCACTGACCCACGTAATTCACTCGATGGCATGGGCGCCTATTACATTACCCTAAATCGTAACAAAAAGAGTACGGCCATCGATCTTAAAAATGAAGAAGGTCTGGCAATTTTTTACGAATTGGTGGCTGAGGTAGATATTGTCATCAGTAATTTTGGTGCTGGCGTGCCTGAACGGCTAAAAATTGATTACCATAGTTTGAGCAAAATTAATCCCCGCATTATTACTTGCGTTGTGTCGGGTTTTGGTTCAGATGGACCAAACTTTAAACGCCCAGCATTTGATCAAGTGGCTCAAGCGACTGGTGGCGGTATGTCAATCACCGGGCTGGATCGCAACACGCCAATGCGAGCCGGTATTCCTATCGGCGATCTTGGCGGCGGGATGTTTGGTGTAATGGGGATTTTATCGGCCTTATATGAGCGTGAGCGCAGTGGCAAAGGTCAACACGTGGATATTTCGATGCTTGACTCGCAAATATCACTACTTAACTACATGGCGACGATGTATTTCTTATCTGAAGACGATCCCTATCCAATTGGAAATTCGCATTTTGTACATGTGCCCTACGATACCTTTAAATGCTCAGATGGCTTTATTGTGATTGCCGTTATAACCGATAATTTTTGGTCCAATCTTAAAACCGTGGTGGATATATCAGAATTTGATGACCCTGAATTAGATGGTCAGCCCGGACGTTGGGCAGCGCGAGAAATGATTAACGATAAACTGAATCAGGTATTAGCAAATAACACCTCGGCTTATTGGATTAAAGAACTAGAAGCTAAACGTATTCCTTGTGCGCCGGTTAATACATTGAGCCAAGCATTAAATGATGAACAGGTGTTACACCGCAATATGGTGGTTGATATTAAACATCCTTCAGGCAAATCAACTAAAGGCCCCGGTAATCCGATTAAGTTGTCACGAACCAATGAAGAGAGTTTTAGCCCAGCGCCATTATTGGGTCAAAATACCGATGAAGTGTTTAAATCGCTGCTCAATTACAATGAGGCTAAATTAGCTGATTTAAAGGCGCGCGGGATAATCGGCTAATGAAAGAGAGAATTACGATCAATGACGTTGGCCCTAGAGATGGTTTGCAAAATCAATCAAAGGTGCTTAGTGTCGATGCGCGTTTGCAATTAATTGAAGCATTGCGAACCGCAAGCGTCGAGCATATAGAGGTCGGTGCATTCGTATCACCAAAAGCCGTGCCAGCCATGGCGGGTAGCGATGAAGTCTTCGCTCAGCTGCAAGACAAAAGTGGTCAGTATTCGGTCTTGATTCCGAATAAGCGCGGTTATGAACTGGCTGTTCAAGCGGGCGCGAAAACCGTTGCGATGGTGCTCTACGGCAGCGAAGGCATGGCCGAGAAAAACGTGCGCATGACTCGTACTCAGGCTGATATAGCAGCCACGGAGATTTTAGCGCAAGCCGCACAAGACGGTATTAATGTGATGATTACTATTTCGGTTGCATATGAGTGCCCGTTTGATGGTCCCACAGAGGTCGAAGTCATCAGGCAAACCACCAGCAACTTTATAGACGCTGGTGCCTTTGGTGTGGTCATTGCGGATACCATTGGCGCGGCCAACCCCGTTCAAGTTGCCAGCTTAATGGCGCAATTAGTGTCCGATAACGGCGCTGAAAAATTAGGCTGCCACTTTCATGATACTCGTGCTCTGGGCATGGCGAATGTGTATGCGGCAATCGAAGCTGGAATTCGTCGCTTTGATGCATCTATTGCGGGTTTAGGTGGCTGTCCTTTTGCCCCAGGAGCCACCGGCAATATTGCCACCGAAGACATCGTAATGATGCTGCACAATATGGGCTACGAAACTGGAATTAATCTAAATCAACTAATATTAGCGTCTGATTTAGCCGAGCAACTTACTGGTAATGCACCAGGCGGTCGCTCAAAACCATGGCTAAAACCTTATCTTACGCAGCAGTTGAATAATTAAACATACGGTCAGACTGACTATTTAGAGGGTACAAATATGGGATACAGATTAGGTGTAGACGTCGGTGGAACTTTTACCGATCTCTTACTGATTAACGAGCAATCCGGTGCGACGTATACTGCCAAGGTTCCCTCGACACCGGAAGACTCGTCTCTAGGTGTGCTAAATGGCATTGCTCGAATCTGTGATGAATCAGGTATTGATCCCTTTGAAGTCAATCGAGTAATGCACGGGACTACCGTCGCGACCAATGCTGTACTGACTGGTAACGGTGCCAAGGTTGCGCTGGTGACAACCATGGGTTACGAAGATACACTGCAGGTGGCGCGTTCTTTTTGCCCTGGCGGCTTGGGCGGTTGGGTAGCCTTTGTGAAGAAGCCGCTACTCGCACCATTGGAACTTACCATTGGTGCGCATGAGCGCATTGCTGCAGACGGCCAAACGGTTCGCGAGCTGGATGAAGAACAGCTGCGTAAAGACTTAATTAAGCTGAAGGGTAAGGGCGATATAGAAGCCTTAACTATTTGCTTTATAAATTCTTATATTAATGATGTACATGAAAAACGTGCTCAGACCATAGCGGCCGAAATTTTTACTGATCTGCCGATTTCAATATCGAGTGACGTGGTGCCAGAAATGCAAGAGTATGAGCGCACTGAAACCACGGTAGTAAACTCCTATGTGCGGCCAGAAGTGTCAAAGTATGTTAGTAATTTACAGACTGCTTTAAATGCTCAGATGGGAGACGATACACAACTCTCTATTTTGCGTTCAGATGGTGGTTTGGCTTCGGCGCGTGCCGCCGGTGAGTCTCCGGTTAATTTACTAATGTCTGGACCCGCTGGTGGCGTAACCGGTGCTGTGTATTTTTGTAAACGCGCTGGTTTCGACAATATTTTAACGTTCGATATGGGCGGCACCTCTACCGACGTGGCGCTGATTCAAAATTCTAAGGCACGTATTCGCCGTGAAACGATTGTTGGTGATGTGCGGGAATATGGAA
>CAZJWW010000164.1:0-5574 GCA_964549895.1 uncultured Gammaproteobacteria bacterium | reverse complement strand
AAACGAATGGGCTGCCGGCTTGCGCCACAATGTCGCAGCCAATCGCCGCTAAGCTTAGTGCGCATAGATTGAGTTCGTCTTGGACAGAGACAATTGATTTTAGACGATAATCGAACTCTGGCAGTAGTAAGGGTGCTTGCTGAGTTCGAACTTTTTCTTCCACAACCGTGGGAAACTCAGAGGAAGCTGGATCAAACCAGGCTGGCGGGCTAACAAAACCGATTGTCGTCGTCATTCTATTGAGAAAGTGCCCAGTCAATATGTTCCTGCACCATAGCGCTTAAGCTGCTGCGCCTTGACGATAAGTTTTCTCTAATGATTGAGTGTTGTTCAGCGAGAGATTGGTCAGCAAGGGCATTCCCTAATGCGACGCTAATATTTCGCAACCACGCTTGGTAGCCAATTCTTCGTATAGCCGTACCTTCGGTGTTTTTTAGAAACTCTAGTTCGGTCCAATTGAACAATTCGAGCAATTTGCGATCAGTGAGTTCTTCTCGCGGTGTAAAGTCGGGTTCTTTGGTGGTTTCTGCAAACTTATTCCACGGACAGACAAATTGGCAATCATCGCAGCCATAAATGCGGTTGCCCATTTTGCTGCGCAGATTTTCAGGAATTGCTTCCTTTAGCTCGATGGTTAGATAGGAGATACACAGCCGAGCGTCTACTTGGTAAGGCCCAACAATTGCTTGAGTAGGGCATATATCGATGCATTTTTGGCAACTACCACAATGATTGGTAGCCACTTGGTCGGTTGGTAGTTCTAAGTCCACATAAAGTTCGCCTAAGAAAAACCATGATCCGGTTTTGGAATCGATTAGATTGGTGTGTTTGCCAATCCAACCTATGCCAGCTTTCTCGGCGATGGCTTTTTCTAATACGGGTGCGCTGTCGGTAAACACTCGATATCCAAAATCACCAATTTCTCGATTGATGCGCTGCGCTAATTTTTTTAATCGTGCTCTCAGCACCTTATGATAGTCGCGCCCCAATGCGTAGCGAGAGATATAGCCGAGGTCGCTTTGTTCTAGTTTTAATTCAGCATCATCAATATCGGCAGGAGCGTAGTCCATACGCACTGAGATTACTCTTTGGGTGCCTTCTACCAGTTGATCGGGGCGGCTGCGTTTACGACCGTGCTTATGCATGTAGTCCATATCGCCATGCATACCTTTATCAACCCAGTCATCGAGGTGTTGCTCATGCTCGCTCAATTCAATATCACTAATTCCTACCTGGTCAAAACCCAAATCCCTCCCCCACTGTTTTATATCGCTTGCCAACTTGATAAGTGCTTGTTGGCTAAAAGGGCGTTGCGCTTTTGTTACGTTTGGGCTTGGGGCGGAATTATTTGCGGTGGGGTCAGACGCTGTCATAATAGGCGCATCATACCTTTCATCATCATCAACGCCAATTGCCCGTAGGCGATTAAAGCAATATGCCAGCTAAATTTGAATCACATGCTTTTGCATCGGAAAGTGTCGAAGATACCGATAAAGCAGGGCAAAAAATTACACATCGACTGGGGTTTCCAGCCTGTGTTTACTTGCAGGCAGCTATGGGGTTAGGGAAAACCACTTTATGTAAATCCATTATACAAAGTTTCGGCTACCCAGGCGTGGTAACCAGTCCAACTTATAACTTAATTCAAGAATACTCTGTCACTGGCGGCACGATTTATCATATGGATCTGTATCGGCTGCAGGACCCCGCGGAGTTAGAATATTTGGGCTTAGCTGATTTGTGGACGGCTCGAAGTCTGTTTTTGGTTGAATGGCCAGAACATGGACAAGGATTTTTGCCCGCGGCAACCGCACAAATTTCCATAGAGGCAGCGCCAGACTCATTACCGAAATCCAGACATATCAGTTTTTCCGTGTTAACAGCTGATTAATGCTGGAGTATGTATAAATTGTTGACTATTTGACATTTGTTAACATAAAACGGGCCTAGTTAACGTTAATTGACATTTAACCATTATAATTTATGGAAAAATAGAGATGTTGATTAGTGACAAGAACCAATAAGAGATTTCCATTATTCAACCCCGAAGTTTCCCTCCTTCGGGTCAGGGCTTCTAGCTCTGATATGACTCGTAGGGCTGAGTTAGCAATTCTTATTACCCGTTATATTATGTTAGCTTGGCCCTATTACATTTTCTGATATTTGTTGCCGCTGCTAGCCTAATACTCGCCTACCATTAGTATCACTCAAAACCTCGTATTGTATTGTATTAATGGTGGTTAATGGTTGTCGGTATTCCTCGAAATGTGTAGCAAAACCTGTTGTAATTAGCGTTTGTAGACATCCCCCAAACAAATCTCTCTATTTCGTGATTCTTGGTCTAATTTGTTCGCTTGCCGTAGTTTCATCAAGGCGCTCGTCTAGGGTGCTAAAAATCACTCACTCTCGATGCTGGCAAATCGCATTATGTTTCATGCTTTTGACCAGTACCTTAGGCATTGCTTTAACACAAGATGTTTTGGCGCAGAGCGGCGCAGATGATTTTTTGCCTACGTCGCCACGCGTAGATAAGTTGCGCATATGGCATTCGCCTGATAGTACGCGCGTGGTATTCGATGTCTCGGCAGATGTTAAGCATAATGTATTTAAGTTAACCAATCCTAATCGTATTGTCGTGGATATCGATGACAGCAGTTTGCTGGCTAAAATACCGACATTAGACCCAAATAATGCACATATAGCCGCCATTCGCACAGGCCAGCCTAGAAAAGGTGTTTTGCGATTTGTTTTCGAGCTTAAAAAGGCTTTAACGCAGAAAAATTTTGTGCTCTCTCCGAATGAACTGTATGGACATAGATTGGTTCTGGATTTAGAAGACTCGCAAGTTTCAAGTTCACCGATCGCGAAAGGTTCAACACCAAAAACTGATCAAGCAAAGCCTACTGCGGTGGCTAATAACCAAGCAAAAAAGCCCGCGCCTTCGTCCGATGTCAGTGTGGCAATTCCTAGTGTTTCAACTAAACCTCCTCCCAATATAGTGGTGCCTGAATCGCGGCAGCTTGTTGTTGCCATTGATGCTGGACATGGTGGTGAAGACCCGGGTGCAATTGGTTACAGAGGTAGCCATGAGAAAAAGATTACGTTATCGATCGCAAATCGTCTGAAGAAGGTGGTTGATGCGGACCCCAATATGCGCGCATTTTTAGTGCGCACGGGAGACTATTATATAAAATTGCACAAACGCCGCCTGAACGCGCGTGCGCAAGGTGCCGACGTTTTTATCTCAATTCATGCGGATGCGTTTAGATTACGCTCGGCTCGTGGTTTTTCGGTTTTTGCTTTGTCGCAGCGTGGAGCCACCAGTGCCATGGCGCGCACCTTGGCTGCCAAAGAAAATGCATCTGATTCGATCGGTGGCGTCAGTTTGGCCGATAAAGACGATTTACTTGCGGCAGTATTGGTGGATTTATCAATGACAAATACGATTAGTGAAAGTGTCAGTCTGGGAGGCCGAGTACTTAAAGAGCTGTCTAAATTAGGTCGTTTACACAGTAGCCGAGTGGAACAGGCGGGTTTTGCTGTTTTAAAAACACCAGATATGCCATCTATATTGGTTGAAACTGGGTTTATTACCAACCCAGAAGAAGAACGCAGTTTACGCACCTCGAGCTATCAACAGAAAATTGCTATCGCGATTCATGCCGCCATTGACCAGCATAGTAGACAAACACCATATTTCAACAATGGAAGATACGCGGCACCCAAAGTGAGTAAATCTGGTTCGGTGGCATCTCGAAGTTCGACTAGTACGCAATCTAGACCCAGTTATCATAAGATTGTGCGTGGCGACTCATTGTCAAAAATTGCCGAGCGCTACGGCGTGTCTCTGCGGACCTTAAAGAAAGAAAATAATTTACGCAGTGATGTAGCCGTGTTGGGTCGCAGACTGAAACTACCCAGCAATGCCAAAGGTGTTTCTAACACTGGTAAATCCAGTCAAGCCCGACCATCGGTTCATGTGGTGAAGCGTGGTGATTCTTTGTCAAAAATCTCAGCGCGTTACAACATCACAATCCGAGCGTTGAAAAAATACAACGGTCTCAAAAAAGATTCGGTATTTTTGGGGCAGCGGATAAAGTTACCTGGTGGCTCGACTGTTGCCAGTATTCAACCCGCAGAAGCGGTTACACATAAAGTTCGGCGTGGTGACACTTTGTCAGAGATTGCTGAAAAATACCGTTCTAGTATTAATGCAATTATGCGTGCCAACAATATGCGCAGTCGCACTATACAGTTAGGGCAAGTACTCAAAATACCGAGTTAATTATGATCGCCAATCGCATACATTCTTTAGATCCGCGGCTTATTAATCAGATTGCGGCTGGTGAGATAATTGAGCGTCCAGCGTCCATGCTAAAGGAGTTAATCGAAAACTCTTTGGATGCTGGTGCTACTAGCATTGATATAGAAGTTGAAAATGCCGGCGTTAAGCGCCTTAAAATTACCGATAACGGTCACGGCATTCTTAAACAAGACCTGGCGATGGCATTGTCTCGTCACGCCACCAGTAAAATTGAAAATCTAACTGATCTTGAACAAATAGCGACCTTAGGTTTTCGTGGTGAAGCCTTGCCCAGTATTGCCTCGGTGACGCGGATGACTATTCAGTCTAAAGAACTAAAGTCCGATCAAGCATGGATGGTTTCAAGTGATGGCAATAATCAAACTACCGATCCAACGCCCATAGCGCACCCGGTAGGTACCAGTATTGAAACAAGAGATCTATTTTACAATACGCCCGCCAGACGCAAGTTTTTACGCACCGACAACACAGAGTTTAAACATCTCGACCAGGTGGTGCGGCGCATGGCTCTATCGCGCTTTGATGTCGCATTCAAACTTCAACATAATGGCCGCGTTATTTTGCATTTACCCGCGGTTGCTAGTGATGATGCCAGGCGATTAAAAATGGTATGCGGCGATAACGTTCCCGATAATAGTGTTTACTTTAGCGAACAACGTGAGGACATGCGTTTAACGGGCTGGGCTGGTCTGCCTAGCTTTTCGCGGGCTCAAGGAGATATGCAGTATTTCTTTTTAAACGGTCGCTTAATCCGCGACAAAACAATTATTCATGCGGTCCGCCTCGGTTACCAAGATGTATTGTTTCATGGCAGACATCCAATCTATGTTTTGTATCTGGAAATGGATCCTGCAGCGGTAGATGTCAATGTACACCCTACTAAACACGAAGTGCGGTTTAGAGATAGTCGTAATGTCCACAGCTTTGTATTTCGCGCTCTGCAAAGAGTGCTGGCGACCAGCGCAGGGGAAGTAGGGAGTCTGCAAGTGGACGCCGAATCCGGCGCGGCAACGCCACGACCTATTAATCCGAATGCGGATGATCAAATTAGTGTACAAAATAATATTGCTTATTCGACATCGCAGAAGCAATCGGGTTTTCAGCCTAGCGAACGTTTGTCGCCGTCTCAGGTGCGCGAACAAATCAATGCCTATTCGCAAATTGCTGAGTCGGCGTTTAGGGCAGAACCGGGTTCTGGTGCTCCTGGCTCTCAATTTACGGCCGCTGAGGGCTCTCAATTAAACACCGCT
>CAZJWW010000163.1:0-5613 GCA_964549895.1 uncultured Gammaproteobacteria bacterium | reverse complement strand
TCAATAAAAAAGCCCGCTCAAGGTGTTAACCAAGGCGGGCATTAAAACTGGGTTGGGAAAAACTACTCAAATAGTTAAACTGTTAAATGGAGTAAAGGTTAACCAAATTGATTCATAGTGTTATCTTCACCGGCGGCTTTTAATGCTGCGTCACCAGAAAAGTATTCCTTATGATCATCGCCCATATTGGAACCCGCCATATCTTGGTGTTTAACACACGCCAATCCTTCACGAATTTCTTTACGTTGCACGCCTTTTACATAAGCCAACATGCCTTCTTCACCAAAGTAACCTTGTGCTAAGTTGTCGGTAGATAAGGCGGTGGTGTGATACGTCGGTAGCGTAATCAAGTGATGAAAAATACCGGCTTCTCGTGCACCATCGCGTTGAAAGTTTTGAATCATGGCGTCGGCGCGTTCAGAGAGTTCAGTGTCGTCATATTTTACGTCCATCAGCTCATCTCGGTTATACGCGCTGACATCTTCTTTTGCTTCCACCATGGCGTCATAGGCTTGCTGGCGAAAAGATA
This sequence comes from uncultured Gammaproteobacteria bacterium, assembly GCA_964549895.1. Classification (GTDB taxonomy): domain Bacteria; phylum Pseudomonadota; class Gammaproteobacteria; order Arenicellales; family Arenicellaceae; genus Arenicella. The sequence continues at coordinate 5,084 of CAZJWW010000163.1, read as the reverse complement.
AGGTCCAGTTAAAAGACGGAGAGTTGTTGTAAACCAATTTAGCATTGGGTACGACTTCGCGAATGCGATTTACCATTCCACCAATTTGCCCAACATGGGGTTTTTCTGTTTCTATCCAGATCAGGTCAGCGCCATTTTGAAGACTAGTGATGCAGTCTAGTACGCAGCGATCTTCGCCAGTGCCTTCTTTGAATTGGAATAAACCACTTGCTAAACGCTTGGGACGAACCAAACTGCCGTCACGTTGCAGTACCACATCGCCATTTTGCATCTGCGCGGGCGTCAATTCTTCGCAATCCAAAAATGCATTGTATTGATCACCTAAGTCGCCTGGCTCATTTGTCACGGCAATTTGCTTAGTCAGCCCTGCGCCCAGCGAGTCGGTACGCGCGACGATGATGCCGTTATCAACACCTAGTTCTAAGAAGGCATAACGCACGGCGTTTATTTTTGCTAAGAAATCAGCATGCGGCACGGTAACTTTACCGTCTTGGTGGCCACATTGTTTTTCGTCTGATACTTGGTTCTCAATTTGAATGGCGCAAGCACCTGCTTCGATCATCTGCTTGGCCAGTAAATAAGTGGCTTCTTCGTTGCCAAAGCCCGCATCGATATCTGCGATTATTGGAACGACATGTGTTTCATGGTTATCAATTTCTTTTTGAATTTTTTTCGCTGTTACGGCGTTGCCGGCCGCTCGAGCTGCGTCCAAATCTTTGAACAGGTGGCCCAGTTCGCGGGCGTCGGCTTGACGCAAGAAGGTATAGAGTTCTTTGATTAATGCAGGAACTGATGACTTTTCATGCATGGATTGATCCGGCAAGGGACCAAATTCAGAACGCAATGCCGCAATCATCCAACCAGAAAGGTATAAATAGCGCTTATTGGTTGTGCCGTGGTGCTTTTTAATGGCAATCAATTTTTGCTGACCGACGAAACCGTGCCAACAGCCAAGAGATTGGGTATACGCGCTTGAATCTGCATCGTATTCTCCCATGTCTTTACGCATAATGTCGGCGGTGTACTTGGCGATTTCAATACCTGTTTGAAAGCGATTTTGCAGCTTCATACGAGCCGCATACTCTGGATTGATGGCGCTCCATTGAGAGCCATTTTCGTTGATCAACGTATCTGCTGCTTTAACGTTTTGTGTATAAGTTGCCATGATGTTTACTTCCTATTCTGGTTTTTTGTTTAATGAGGCTACTTTACGTATCAAAACAGCCCATTGGAATGGCTAAAAAGCTATGTTTGCCATTCGCAAAGTGAATAATGGCGATGTTATTCATGATTTTTCTAGTAAATTCAATAACTATTCACTAAACAAATAATAGACATTCAAACAACTGAAAACCTGCTCGGTGTAGACTCCTGAGTAGTGACGCTATTCACCGCTAAATGATAGCTAATAGATTGAATAGACTGACTGACCAAGAAATATTAAGAATTGCATTAACGAGAAACGGTATGACAAATTACATTGATAGAGCAAATTTGCAAGTAGCCCCAGTCTTGGCTGACTTTGTTGAATCCGAGGTGCTACCAGGCTTGGATATTGAAGCGGATGACTTTTGGAATTCGCTAGCAGGCGTAGTGGATGATCTAAGCCCCGCTAACGCGCAATTGCTTGCTGAGCGTGATGAATTGCAAACTAAGCTCGATGCATGGAATAAAGACAATAAGGGTAACTTTGATGCCGTTGCTTACAAAAGCTATTTATACGAAATAGGGTACTTAGTTGAAGAAGGTGATGATTTCGCGATTACAACGCAGAATGTTGATGACGAAATTGCAGTTCAAGCCGGTGCTCAATTGGTGGTGCCTACCACCAATGCGCGTTTTGCATTAAATGCCGCGAATGCTCGTTGGGGCAGTTTGTATGATGCTGTTTATGGCACGGATGTTATTTCTGAAGACGGTGGTGCGCATAGATCAGGCCCTTATAACGAAATACGCGGTGACAAAGTAATTAGATTCGGCCGTGATTTATTAGACGACTACTTTCCGTTAGCCAGTGGCTCTCATAAAGACGCTAGCAAATACGAAGTAACAGATGATACGGTTACGGTGACCTTAGAAAGTGGGGCACAAACTGCGTTTTCTGATGCGTCGCAATGCATTGGCTTTGATGGCGAAAGGAGTTCACCTAGCGCCATTTTGCTCAATAATAATGGTCTGCATGTGGTTATTGAAATTGATGCAGAGTCGGCAATTGGTCGCCTTGATAAGGCAGGCGTGTCTGATATCACCATGGAAGCCGCCTTAACCACCATTCAAGATTTTGAAGATTCAGTAGCCGTAGTCGATGCTGCGGATAAAGTAGGCCTCTATCGTAATTGGCTAGGCTTAATGAAAGGCGATTTAAGTGAAACCTTTATCAAAGGCGGTAAAGAACTCACGCGCTCCCTGCAAGCCGATCGCAGCTTCAAATCATTTGATGATTCAGAGCTGCGTTTGCACGGTCGTAGCTTATTGTTTTGTCGTAATGTCGGGCACTTAATGTCCAATCCAGCCATTCTCGATAGTAAGGGTGATAAAATTAAAGAAGGCATTATGGATGCAATGTTTAGCGTGCTAATTGCCAAACATGATTTAGATGGCAATAGTAAGTTCGGTAATTCAAGAACTGGTAGTGTTTACATCGTTAAACCGAAAATGCACGGCCCCAAAGAAGTGGCGTTTGCTAATACTTTATTCGACCGCGTTGAAGATGAACTGGGTTTACAAAGACATACGGTTAAGATTGGTGTGATGGATGAAGAGCGTCGCACCACAGTTAACTTAAAAGAATGCATCCGTCAGGTTAAAGACCGGGTGGTATTTATTAATACTGGCTTTTTGGATAGAACCGGCGACGAGATTCATACCAGTATGCAACTCGGCGCAATGGCACCGAAAGCCGACATAAAACAACAGCAATGGATTACCGCCTATGAAGATTGGAATGTCGATATAGGATTAGAATGCGGTTTGTCGGGCAAGGCACAAATCGGTAAAGGCATGTGGGCCATGCCCGATGAAATGGCCAAGATGTTAGCGCAAAAAGATGCACACCCTAAGGCCGGAGCCAACACCGCTTGGGTGCCATCGCCCAATGGCGCCACGCTGCACGCCATTCATTATCATGCAACGGATGTGTTTGATACTCAATCAGCGCTGAGTGCACGGACTCGTGCCTCAATCGATGACATTCTAACCATTCCATTAAGTGCAGACCCAAGTGCGATAAGCGCTGATGATATTCAAGCCGAGCTCGATAATAATGCCCAAGGCATACTCGGTTACGTGGTGCGCTGGATTGACCAAGGGGTTGGCTGCTCAAAAGTACCCGATATCAATAACGTCGGCTTAATGGAAGACCGCGCCACCTTGCGAATTTCAAGCCAACACATCGCCAATTGGTTAGAACACGGTTTGACCAACCAAGATCAAATAGAGGAAACTTTCCAACGCATGGCGGCCGTGGTAGACACACAAAACGCAGGTGACCCAGAGTATCTGCCAATGGCCGGCAACTTTGACACCAGTTTAGCCTATCAAGCAGCCTTGGAACTTTGTTTAAAAGGCAAGGACCAACCCAATGGTTATACTGAACCGCTATTGCATCAATATCGTTTGCGTTTGAAAGAACAAAGCAATGTCTAAAGATTGTTGTGAGAAAACCTCCTTAATATAACTGCGAGCCACGGTCATTTCGACTGAGCGCAGCGAGCGGAAAAATCTCCCGAACAAACTCTGTAGCAGGAGATTGGTCGCTTCGCTGTCAATGATGTTAATCACCTCAAAACTCAATAGAGGTTTTCTACTGACAATGTTAGCATTGTCGCACTATTAACACCTCTTGTTACGCTCTTGCTTTCGTTTGGGCGATTGACCATGTCTGATCAAATTATTACCGCTGTCACTAATCAGTTACACGATCTAATTGACCCTTATACGGCGAATAAAATGACGGCTTCGCGGGCTCTAAAGTCGGTGCAAGTGAGTGATGACAAAGTTACTGTCACCTTGTCTAAGGGCTACCCGGTGGCGTCGGTGGTAGAGGAACTTTCTGGCATCGTGCGTCAAACTCTGCAGGATTTACAATTTGAGAACCGCGAACTAGAAGTGGTGATCAATCAGGAGATTATTGCCCACTCTGTGCAGCAAGGCGTACAAGCCGTTGCGGGCGTAAAGAATATAGTTGCGGTGGCGTCTGGTAAAGGCGGGGTAGGTAAGTCAACCGTTTCAGCTAATCTGGGTTTGGCACTTGCCAATGCCGGAGCCAAAGTAGGTATATTAGATGCCGATATTTACGGCCCTAGCCAACCTAGGATGCTGGGTGTGGATGGTAAACCCGACGCGCTGGAAAATAAAATGCTGATTCCAATGCGCAACCACGATTTAAAAATCATGTCGATCGGCTTTTTAGTGGAAGAAGATACGCCGATGATTTGGCGCGGCCCTATGGCCACGCAAGCGCTAGAACAAATGTTGCGCGGCACCGCTTGGAACGACGACGGTGAAGAAGTGGATTATCTAATTGTTGATTTGCCACCCGGCACGGGCGATGTTCAACTGACTTTGTCGCAGAAAGTGCCTGTATCGGGCGCGGTTATTGTGACGACGCCGCAGGATATTGCCTTGCTGGATGCTCGCAAAGCCTACAAAATGTTCGAGAAAGTCGAAGTGCCGATCTTCGGTGTGATTGAAAATATGAGTACCCATGTTTGTACGCAATGCGGGCATGAAGAAGCTATTTTTGGCACCGATGGTGCCGCTAAAATGGCGGCCGATTATCAGCTTGATGTATTGGGCGAGATACCACTTGAAATGGCTATTCGTGAGCTGGCAGATTCTGGCACCCCAACCGTGGTTGCAGAACCCGACTCTGAAACGGCTAAACGCTATCAAAGTATTGCCTTGAAAATAGCGGGTAAACTCTCGGTTAAGAAAAAAGATTTCAGCAATGCCTTTCCAAATATTGTCGTTGAGAACAGTTAGTTGAGAACAGTTAGAAAAAGATATGAGCGATAGCAGCATTGGTAAGTTATTTAGGGTCACCACCTTTGGCGAAAGCCATGGCAAGGGTATAGGCTGCATTG
>CAZJWW010000162.1:0-5698 GCA_964549895.1 uncultured Gammaproteobacteria bacterium | reverse complement strand
CGCGGCACCATCGTGCACTTCGCCGATTTTATGACTGATACCTGTGTAGAACAAAATGCGCTCCGTTGTCGTGGTTTTACCCGCGTCAATATGAGCCATGATGCCGACATTTCGGTATCGATTAATTGGAGTTGAACGTGCCATTTTCTAATTATGTTATCGGTTTTCAAAGGCTCTTTTTTAATACCAAAGAGTGCCTTCGCTAAACTTCAAACTTCTCTGTTTAACCTACTATTGTAAAAGTTATAAGCTAGTAAAAAGCCTTTAAGTGAACAACTTTTGTCTAACGACTAATCTATTTCAAATTTTAAAAGAACATTTAACCAGCGCGCCTTAGCATGCTGTAGCTCAAGGCCGATGCCAATCATCATTCTTTAGCTTAAGGCTGTTGAATCTTAAGACTCTAAACCCACCCCAAAATAAAAATTTCGAGGATTAACCACGCCTGCTATGCCTACTAAATTACAACGAATAAGTCACAGCGCCCGCGGCCCGGGCCGGCTAGCCGGCCAATTGCGACAGCAATTGTCGCGAAAAACTAAAAGCGAAAGTGTGAAAACGCCCTATTTGCCTCAGCCATACGATGCACGTCTTCAGTCTTTCGAACCGCGCCACCGCGTTTTTCAAATGCGTCGATTAACTCACCGGCTAAACGCTGCATCATTGATTTTTCAGAGCGGCCCCGCGCGTATTCTACAATCCAACGCATTGCCAATGCAGTGCGACGTGAAGCGCGAACTTCCACAGGTACTTGATACGTTGCACCACCTACTCGGCGACTCTTTACTTCCACCATTGGCTTGACGTTTTCTAATGCTCCGTCAAAAATTTCCAAAGGATCTTCTTCACGACGTTCAGAGATTAGATCAAGGGCGTCATAAATAATTTTTTCAGCGATCGATTTCTTACCATCCTTCATAAGGATGTTAACGAATTTCGCTAGCGTTACATTTCCAAATTTTGGGTCTGGCAATATTTCGCGTTTGGGGACTTCTCTTCTGCGTGGCATTTCTCTTTACCTTTTCATTTCAATGCTCAAGGCTGTCTTAATAAAGACCTTTGAGCCATTGCTAACTAATACTATTATTCTCAGTTAATCGGTGACCAAGATTCAAAATCACTAAGATTTTGGTTTCTTAGCACCGTACTTAGAACGGCCTTGACGACGCTCAGATACACCAGAGGTATCCAAAGCACCACGAACAGTGTGATAACGCACACCGGGTAAATCTTTCACACGACCACCGCGGATCAATACCACGCTGTGCTCTTGTAAGTTATGACCTTCACCACCAATATAGCTAGTTACTTCAAAACCGTTGGTCAAGCGAACACGCGCTACTTTACGTAGGGCCGAGTTAGGTTTTTTAGGCGTTGTAGTGTAAACACGAGTACAAACTCCACGTCGTTGAGGACAAGCCATCAACGCTGGAACATTCGATTTTTGAATCTGCTTTTTCCGCGGTTTTCTTACTAACTGATTAATAGTTGGCATAATCTAATTTAATTTCTCAAAAGTCGTTGAATCACAGCAAATGCGCCGTATTCAGAGCGACAAAAAGCCCACAAAACCACCGTGGACGACAAAACAGCCTTGAGCTAAAGCCGAAGGCGGTATAAACAGCCCTGAGCCAAAGCCGGTATAAACAGCCCTGAGCCAAAGAAGGCTGACTGAAATAAAAAGAGTCGCGATTCTATGAGCTCACATAGGCGAAGCCAGAAAAAGCGCGGTCGAAAGCAGCGCTTTAACAGCATAAAAACAAAGACTCTATTAATTTTGTTAAAACAGCCCGAAACATAAGTGTTTAAGAGCTTTATCGTCTTACTAAAGAGGTCATTTAACTACGGTTAAAAAAGTCTTGAACTCTAACTAAATGAGTCTTTAACTCTAACTAAATGAGTCCCTAGCAGTAACGATGTACAGTGCGGCGCATTCTATGCCCGTAATAGCCGCAAAGCAAGCTAAAAACCACAAAATATGCGCCCATATTGGCCATTTTGCGGTTTTTTGAGCTTTTTAGCGAAAACTGGCCTTTTATTGAGGAAAAATAAGCGTTTGGAAGGTAACTGGCAATACGGAAACCAATAATAAAATGGCCATGGTGATGTTGAAAATATGCCGATATAAGCGCTTTTTCAATAGTCTTTGCAGGCTCAAACCAAACAATAACCATGTGCTAGAGCCTAAAAAGGCGGTTAACAGAAAAACCAAGGCAATTAATAGTATTTGTCCAAGCAATTCCCCACCGACCACAGTAAACGCCGCAATCGCAGTACCGCTGATTAACCAGGCTTTTGGATTTAACCATTGAAACAGCATGGACTGAAAAAAAGTAAAGGGGGTAGCAAAACCCTGCTTAGACTCTACGACCGACGCCCGAGCGATTCGCCAAGCCAAATAAACTATATACAATACGCCAATAATTTTTATAGTGAGGTGTAATTGCGGATAGCGTTCAAACAGCTCACGCATGCCCAATCCAATAGCGATAAACATGGCTGGCACGCCAATAGCAATACCTGCTAGGTGCGGCAAACTAGCGCGCACTCCATGGTTCAGGCCAGAGGTCATAATCATTATATTGTTTGGTCCTGGCGTAAGCGCCATGATCAGGCAGAAAAGCACAAAATTAGAGGTTAGATGCATATTTGTGACAATATCAATGCGCAGGACAAGCGCGCAGCAATTGGATTAATGAAGCGTGCAATTGATTTAACCAATTAGACGCGACCATCTATGGGTCGGCCGTTCAATTAATCGATACAATAAATACGCAAACCACAGGCTAAAGACCATACAAAATAAAACCCACATAGAAACGAATAAAGGCTGATTAAAGCCTAAATATTTGTTGGCTAAATGTAAGCCCGTATCGCGAAGGTAAGCTCCTACGACATCGTGACTCAGATAGAGGCTATAAGATATTAAACCCAAAAACTGCACCCAACGCCATGATAACCAATTGTTGAGACCGTTACCTAAGCCCGCATACAAAAACAGCAAAGCTGTCGTTACGCCAATGAAAGCTATGAGTGAAGCGGAAAAGAGTAAAGCTAAAACGGCGGCAATCAACACCCAACGAGCGACATTATTGTTTATCGCAAGATAAGCGAACACCCCGAGTAAAAAGAGATACCACAAATCAATAAACAAACCGGGGATAGTATTTTTAATATATAACCAATGCGTTATTTGCAGAGGCCACAACAAAGATAATACCAGCGCCGGGATCAAAATCCAGAGTCGCCACGTCAGACGATCAATATGACTAAAAAAACGATGAGCTGATTCTGCAACATAATAGAGTAGGCATAGTACGAGATAGAACTGGATTTCATAGCACAGCGTCCAAAACACAATATTTATCGTCGGGGACTGAGTTAGATCTTGCAGATAGAAAGCATGCAAACCAATGGTCGTAAGTGACGGCATCACCAATGGATAATTTAATATTTGAGCGGGCAACCAAAGAACAACCAAGGCTAATAGAATACACACCCAATAAGTGGGGTCCAAACGCACCGAACGACGCAGCATAAAAATTCCGACGAAACGACCCGTTACCACTTTGCTATTTAGTGCATGACAAATAACAAAACCGCTAATGACAAAAAAAACCATTACGCCGTATTTACCGAATCTAAGAACTTCTAAGCCTAAAAAATCTCGGCCTATATGGAAGACCATTACCGCCATAGCAGCCAAGCCACGCATACCGTCTATAAACTGATACCGCGAGGAAGCCCCCATATATATGTAACTTTTACTTTCTTCTAAATCAATTTATTAAAAATTAACTAGCAGCAGGCGCCGCCTGTATTAGAGTCGGCACTCGGCGTGGATTCATCACCATCACCGTTAGAACTGAACGGCATGCTCGTGCCGCAGCCTTCAAAAATGCCATAGTGATTTTCCCAATCACCGAAAAACTCAAAGTGTTCGGCAAAACGAGTGTCACTCAACATTCGATAAGTATTGCCACAAACAGGAAATATTTTTCCAGTCTCAATAATGTGATGTTCGTCCAATATAAATTTATCGGGGTGATGCGCCACCGTACCCTTATAGCGAACGGCTTGGCCATAATCCTCACAGGCAGGTTCCAGAGAATCTAACTTAAATAGTCTGTAGGTTGCTGAGAAAAATCGTCGGTCTCCCAACATAGTTTGCAACTTGGCATTTTCAATTGCCAAGGGGCGGCTTTTAACCAAGCGCGGATCTTTAAAGCCACACTCTTTTGAAAGGTTAATAAAGTCATTCCAATACAAAGCACCAGAAATACACTCTCCATAGAGCTCTTCGTCGTCCATTAAGTGTTGAGGCACGCGGCGCTCGGCATAGACATCCGAAAAATAGATTTCACCACCTGGCTTTAATAATTCATAACATTGTTCTAACACTGCTTTTTTATCAGGCGATAAGTTAATGACGCAGTTAGATACGATCACATCAAAAGAATTGGGTTCTAAACCCAATTTATCAAGCTGCTCAATATAACCTTCCTTAAAAGATACATTGGCTTTTTTAAAACCAAATACCTCAGCGTGGTAGTCGCGATATTCATTGGCTACGGCCAATTGTTCTTCAGTCATATCCACACCGACCACCTCGCCCGATTCGCCGACTAAGGCTGACAAGGCATAGACATCGCGACCAGCGCCTGATCCTAAATCTAGGATTCGAATACCATCCAGCTCTTCAGGCAACACCAAGCCACAGCCGTAATAACGCATCAGAACTTCGTCATGTACTTTGGACAAAATCGGTTTTAAATACTCGGGCAAACCTTCGTCAGTGCAGCAGGCATCGGTTTTCAAATCATCGCTGGTTTGTAAAACCTTGCCATAGTAATCTTGGACTTGGGTATAAGTTAATTTTTCGTTCATTGTTTGTCTCAACAGCGTTTTAGTGGCTCTACTTAGTATATGATTATGACCTAAAATTGATCGATAGCTACTAATCACACACATGCTTTTTAAACATACTCGAGGACTATAATATCATCGACACGCCCTTATAGAACTATTACGCATACATTTACTTGCAGGCCAATATAACCCTGCTAGGAAAATGTACGGCAACGCTACTTCATATGCCCAATTTTTCACGTCGACAATTACTACTCGCAGGATCTAGCCTTGGCTTTGGTGCTTTTGTATTCAAGCAAGGTCTACGTTATCCGCGAATGGGCTTCGAACCTGAAAACCCGGCTACAAAAGTGGTTTCAACTTTGGTGCAGCTCGAGTTAAAAGATTGTGTGTATATCGACATCCGCGCTATTGCCCCTGAACCCCAAATAAGAATCAATTTTAAGCGTGGCGGCGCACTGCGCATTATGCTCAATAACATTGCTAACAATGCGGAGCTGCAGATTAATGGCTTGGGCATTAAATCTGTCGAAGAAAAGATAGAGGGCATTTCACGCGAGCTCACTATTAAGGCAGAAAGCACGAAACAAGTTGACCTTGGCTGGCGTCTACCAAATCGTGATGCTTTTAAATTCGCTGTGATCGGCGACACGGGTGGCGGTAGTGAGTTGGAATGGTGTTTGCAGCGAGCGCAGAAACTAGAGGCGCAATTTTTGTTACACCTTGGTGATTTTAATTATACAAACAAAGATGTATTGCCTGATAACCGCAGTGATGAATATGAACTTTCAATTCAAAAATTTAGGCACGCTCCCTTGCCTGTTTATAT
>CAZJWW010000161.1:0-5720 GCA_964549895.1 uncultured Gammaproteobacteria bacterium | reverse complement strand
TGCTATAACGACGATTATGCTTAGGCAGCATCCAGTTGGCGCTGCGCTGAAAAATAGTGAGATGACTAACACTTTCCGCAATGATAGGAACAAACTGCACTGCGCTAGCCGCATTGCCAATCACCGCTACTCGTTTATTTGCAAGTTCGACATTTTGATCCCAATTCGCTGAGTGAAACGCATCACCCTGATACAAATCTATGTCTTTAATCTCAGGTGTCGACGCATAATGTAATTGCCCCACTGCACTGACGATATGCTGCGCGATATATGAACCGCCATCTTGCGTGACAATGCGCCATTTAGCATTTTGCTCATCATATTTGCAACTCGTAACCGTTTTAGAAAATTCAAAGTGAGGCATCAAAGCATATTTATTGGCAGTGGCTATTTGATATTCAAGAATCTGTGCTTGTCCTGACCATTTAGACTCCCACGGAAAACCTTGCTCAAAGGAATATTGATAAAGTAATGAAGGAATATCACACTCTGCACCGGGATAGGTATTTTCTCGCCAGGTGCCACCAAGCGTAGCGGCCTTTTCTAAAATGATAAATTCGTCAAGGCCGGCTTGTTTCAACTGGATTCCCATACATATACCTGAGAATCCAGAACCGATTACGACTATTTTAGTTTGTACGGCTTTATTCGCAGACATTGCAGATTTCGCGGTATTGAATATTCATGGAGTTTCGGCTGCGTCGTAGGATAACAAATAATACTTGCGTTGTAGTAAATACATAGCCGTCAAATAAACTCAAAGATAAGAGAAACACGTACTAACCTTAACAAAAATTAGGTATATTCAAAACTTGTCATAAACGCCGCCGATATTCTCGCATTACATGCAAGCTAATCCGACTACCCTACTCCTCACGTTTGGCGTATTGATCTCGCTCAGCGCTTGTGGTGATTTAGAACACAATTCAAAAGTAGTCGTTGAGAATGTCGACGACGCCGCATGTGGAATAGAAATCACCCTAGTAGGCAGCTACATAGAGCTACCGACTGGCAACTTAACAATGGCAAAAGACCCGCGCTACATAGAGGAGGGTCAACCTAAGAAAGTGTTGGTAAATGGCTTTAAAATTCAAGCGCATGAAGTGACCAACCAGCAGTTTGAACGCTTCGTCAATGAAACAGAATATGTAACGCAAGCGGAAAGCGAGAACAACAAGGGATCGGCACTTTTTACTCAATCTAGCGCCGACCAAACAAGCAACGCTTGGAGTCTAGATCAAGGCGCTACTTGGCGCACGCCAGAGGGAAAGGACAGCGATCTTGCAGGCCGTCAACAACACCCAGTGGTACATGTATCTCTAGCGGATGCACAAGCTTATGCTGAATGGGCAGGAGGTCGTTTACCGACCGAACCAGAATGGGAGTATGCTGCCAGCTTAGGTCTGCACAATACCGATAATCAAGAATCAGGCGCCTATGATGATCAAGACAATCCGATTGCCAACATTTGGCAAGGTATATTCCCAATGGTGAATTCTGCAACGGATGGTTTTGCTAGTCTCGCGCCCGTGGGTTGTTTTCCCGCCAACGTGCTTGGCTTATACGATATGATTGGCAATGTTTGGGAATGGACTAGCACTGAATTTAGGGGGCAAAGTAATACCATTAAAGGTGGGTCTTTTTTATGCGCCGAAAATTTTTGCGGTCGGTATCGCCCAGGAGCCCGACAACCCCATGAGCGTAACTTTTCAAGCAATCATATAGGGTTTAGAATTGTTAAAGATTTATAGGCACACGGTTATGTTCACATATAAACTTGAGAACCAAGATAGACTTCCCTTGATAATGGGAATATCAGCACTATTATCTACTAACTTAGTATCTACTCACTATTTTTTACTAACTTAATATCAGCCAGCTTACTCACTCGATTAGGGATCATAGCTAAAAAAGTGTCAAATACATTCTCGAAACCCGCTCTAACACTGGGCGATGAAAATATAATTCGTTCGCTCGTGGGGATTCAACGCGGTGTCGAAAAAGAAGGCTTGCGAGTAGCATTAGATAATTCTATTTCTCAAACCCAACACCCCGCTACCGTTGGCTCTACTTTAACTCATCCCACCATTACCACAGACTATTCAGAAGCACTATTAGAATTCATTACGCCCAAACAGCAAGGCATTGAATCTACTATTGAATATTTACGCGACTTACACAGCTTTACCCTAAATAACTTATCCGATGAAGTGATTTGGCCTGGCAGCATGCCCTGCATTTTGAATGGCGACAAGAGCATACCCATTGCAGATTACGGCAGCTCAAATATAGGACAGTTAAAGCACGTCTATCGGCAAGGTTTAGGGGTTCGTTATGGACGAACTATGCAGGCCATCGCCGGTATCCATTACAATATCTCGCTACCCAATGATTTTTGGTTGGCCTATCAAGAACATTTTGATAAATCGACGAGCCCGCAGGACTTTAAGTCTGAAGTTTACTTTTCGCAGATTCGTAATTTTCGACGCTATGCATGGCTGCTGCATTATTTATTTGGTGCTTCACCAGTATTGGATAAAAGTTTTTTTAATGGCCAAGATCATGCGCTAGAACAATTCTCAGAAAACACTTTTGGTTTGCGTTATGGCACGTCACTGCGTATGAGTGATTTGGGATATCAAAACTCAGCACAAGAAGATTTAAATATCTCTTACAACTCCTTGACTGATTACACCACCACTTTAGCGCACGCCGTTAAACAACCTTATGCTAAGTACCAAAAAATTGGTATTAAGTCTGGAGAGCAATTCATTCAACTGAATGCCAACATCTTGCAACTGGAGAATGAATACTATAGTGACATTAGGCCCAAACGAGTAACCCAATCGGGCGAGAAGCCTATTCAGGCGTTGAACAAACGCGGTGTGGAATATATTGAAGTCCGTATACTCGATATCAACCCCTTCCTCGCGGAAGGTATTAGTGCCGAGCAGATTCGTTTTCTTGACGCTTTTATGGTGCATTGCTTAATCGCACCCTGCCCCTCTCAAAGCACCACCAGCTGCGCTGATATCAATAGCAATCAGCATAAAATTATTATGCAGGGCCGTGATCCAGAATTAAGACTCATTCACAATGATCGTGAAGCTCCTTTTAATGAAGTTGCTCATGAGCTATTAGATTGCATAGAAAAAGCCGCTACCATGTTGGACAGCGCGCATAAGACAGATTCTTACGCTGCGGCGGTCAAGGCACAACGTCAAAAAATTGACGACTCGAGCCTGACACCTTCTGGTCAAATCATGGATCAAGTATTAAGTGGCAAGGATTTCTTAGATATTGCTCGCGAGCAAGCTGACTTACATAAACAGTATTTTACCGAATTGGACTTAGGCGCAAAGCTAAACGAAGAAATGCGTATGCTGGCAGAACAATCACTGACCGATCAAACTAAGCTTGAGAACAGTGATGAGTTGTCATTCGCTGATTATTTAGACGCCTATAATAAAAGCTAAGCTACAGTGACTCTTTAGACGTTTTTATGTGAAGTCAAATAAGAGATTAGCCCGCCCCTAGTTACTAACCAACAATTACTCGCCAACATCTTAATACTTAAAGCGCAATGCTAACTCTAGATCATCTGCGTGCCAGTCGTTTCTTTATGGTTTTTCTCGGCTGCATGGTGGCCTTGGGCCCGTTTGCAATTGATGCGTATCTGCCGATGATACCGACGATCGCCAAGCATTTTCACACCGACATTATCGCTGTGAACCTAACCATGAGCACCTACTTAATAGGCGTGGCTATTGGGCAATTTTTTGGCGGTGCCTTATCTGATCAACTGGGTCGAAAGCGGGTTGGCATTATTGGTCTCAGCCTATTTTGCTTGACTACCTATTTGATAGTAAACGCTGAATCCATTTTTCAGGTGCAACTCCTGCGTGGCTTACAGGCCGTGGGCAGTGGTTTTGTCTCGGTCATTTGCATGGCTCAACTGCGTGATTTATTCCCCAAAGAACAGGTCATGTCAAAATACGCGAATGTAATGTTGATAGTAATGTTGGCACCGTTATTCGCTCCCATCCTCGGCGCCAGCCTGATTGAGTTTGGCTGGCAATCTCTATTTATACTGCTCGGGTTATGGGGTCTAATCATCCTCTGTATCTATGTGTTTTATATCCCAGAAACACTTGCCAGAAAGCCTGATCAATTTGTGATTGGCGAGATGTTTCGAGGTTACACCTATGTGATTCGGCACCGCGTAAAACAACGCTTTGTCGCGCAACGCTTTATAATTTTCGCCGGCTTTCAAGGCGGCGTATTTTTTACTTTTATAACCAATGCGGCACTCATGTATAGCGAGCATTTCGATCAAAGTGCCTACCGTTTTGCATTTATTTTTGCGGCTCATGGGGTAATGCTAATGGTAGGCAACAGGCTCGCTCTATTATTAACAAAAAACTGGTCGCCACTCACCGTGTTAAAAATGGCTAATTGGACTCAATTATTGATTACCATTACGCTGACACTGACCGTTGTCACCAGTATGTATTCAATGCTCATTATTCTGGCTCTAACGTTATTGCTAATGACCTTTAGCGGTATCTCTATGCCCACGGCACCTAGTATATTTATCGGTTATTTTAATAAGAACGCTGGCGCAGCGACCTCAATCTATACCACGACTTCGTTTTTAGTGGGAGCATTGATTGGTGGGACAGCGGCTGTTTTATCGAAGGAATCGCTGCTGCCCATATTCACAATCATGGCTATCAGTTGTTTGTGCGCGCGCATTGTGCTGAGCACCATTCAAGAGCCCGACTCATAAGCAGCTACTAAAACAGTGACTCCTAAAGAAGTAGCGTTGATTCAATCGGAGTAAATTCGTCAGCACTATCGGTGAGTGATTTTGCGGTTAAAGCCTCGACCCCAAAGACATGAGTATTTACCGCATGATCATGCCGGACTTTATCCAGCAACATACTAAAATCACCGTCACCGGATAACAAAACAATATTGTCGACCTGACCATGTACGCCCGCAGCTGTATCTACCACGTCTAAGGTTATGCCGACATCCCAATCGCCTTTTGCAGAACCATCGGTACGTTGTATAAACGGTTTTAGTTTTACTGTGAATCCAATTGCACGCAAGGCGTCTTGAAAACGACGTTGACCGTCATCGTTAGTGGCAATGGCATAGGCATTAGCTAACACTATATCGTGATCGTCAAAAAGCGCCCAAAACTTGCGATAGTCGAAGGAACGACCAAACGCCTGTTTGGTCGTGTAGTAGATGTTTTGTACATCGACAAAAATGGCGTACTTGCTCAAGAATAGTCCTCAATTTATTCGGTTGGTCAACCCCTCATATAACGAATACCTTCATTGTAACTTTACTGATTACAATTAGCATCCGCGCCAATCTGTGTTGTCATAGACTCAAGCTATTGCTTGTTTAGCTTGTGATTGAATGGCACCGAGCCGAATTATAAGGTAAGTTATAATTTTGTTTTTCTTGAGTAGGGCGATTGCGCAATAACTATTCACTAGTCGCTCAATGGGGAGAATTTAACCATAACCTATAGTTTAGTAAACGAGCTGCGTGACTTGATTTAACAATTTTCTGCATTTTTGATGTATATCCACACTTATACTGATTTGCTCAATTTAGCTTCAAGTAGTTTTATCTTTTAATTTATCAAGTAGTTTTATCTTTTAACTTATAAAGGAGATTCAAATGAAAAAGTATGTAGCAGA
>CAZJWW010000160.1:0-5756 GCA_964549895.1 uncultured Gammaproteobacteria bacterium | reverse complement strand
GGCGCCGCAAGTTAGTTCTGCTGCTGTGGGCTTAAGCAGCTCCACAGGCAAGTCACACGCGTCTCCTTCTATTCGTCGCTTTGCGCGCGAGCTTGGCGCAGACCTCGCCATGATTTCGGGCTCGGGCCGTAAGGGACGAATTTCTAAAGACGATGTTAAGGCCTACGTGAAAGCAGCATTAAGCGGCACCGCCGCCTCTGCGGGTTCTGCAGGCGCAGGTATTCCACAAGTACCGGCACAGGATTTTAGTAAGTTTGGCGATATAGATATTCAGCCGTTAAATCGCATTAAGCGCCTCACCGCAACCAATTTGCATCGATCATGGCTTAATGTGCCACACGTAACACACAGTGACGAATCGGACATCACCGATTTAGAATCCTTTCGAAAGCAACTCAATACAGAAAATGCCAAACAAGAAAACGGCGTTAAATTATCACCCCTGGCGTTTATCGTAAAAGCCGTGGTCCGCGGCTTGCAAGCCTATCCGCAATTCAATAGTTCGCTGGAACCCGGCGGTGAAAATTTAATCTTTAAAAAATATTTTCACATTGGTATTGCGGTAGAAACACCCAATGGTTTAGTGGTACCGGTGATTCGAGATGCGGATCAAAAGTCGGTAGGCCAAATTGCTGCTGAAATGGGAGAACTGGCCGCCAAAGCACGAGATAAAAAACTGACCATGGCTGATATGAGCGGTGCGTGTATTACGATTTCTAGCTTGGGCGGTATCGGTGGTACGCACTTTACCCCCATTGTAAATGCTCCCGAAGTCGCTATTTTAGGTGTCTCGCGCTCTAAAGTTCAGCCCTCATGGAACGGTTCTGAATTTGTTCCAGCTACCATGTTGCCATTGAGTCTGTCCTACGATCACCGTGTGATAGATGGCGCCGAAGCGGCACGGTTCACCCGTCACATTGCGGCGGTACTCGAAGATGTGCGTAGGCTAACCATATAAAAAAGCGAAATAACGGAATACCCCTAGCAGAATACCCTCAGCTTATTACACGAGCCTTATGACAAACATTGTAGAGATTAAAGTACCCGACCTGGGTGGCGCCGAAGACGTAGAGGTAATCGATGTCTTAGTGAGTATCGGTGACGACATCAAAGTAGAAGACTCACTCATCAGCGTTGAAAGCGATAAAGCCTCAATGGATATTCCCGCATCAGTGGCAGGTAAAGTCTCCGAGATTAAGGTTGCCGTTGGGGATACCGTGAATGTGGGCGATATAATTATTACGGTAGAGGCTGCCGATACCGCGAACGATGATGATACTAAGAAGGTAGAAAATAGCACAGGAGAAAATAGCACCGTAGAGAATAAAACGGTGGAGAATAATACCGCAGAAAACAGTACCGAAGAAAGTAACGAAGATTCCAGCAGCGATCAAACAGAAGCCGCACCAGAAATGCCGCAAGAAGAAGCGCCTCAGGCTGCAATTAAAGCTCCTGCAAGCGATGCGGATGCCCACACAAAGTTAGTCGTGATTGGCTCTGGCCCTGGTGGTTACACGGCAGCGTTTCGCGCAGCGGATCTTGGGATGGAGGTAACGCTCATTGAAAAATACGACACCTTGGGTGGTGTCTGTTTAAACGTCGGTTGTATTCCCTCTAAAGCCCTACTCCATTCTGCAGCGGTTATTTCTGAAGCTCGAGAAATGGAAAAACACGGTATTAGCTTTGCTAAGCCTAAAATCGATGTTGATAAGCTGCGCGGCTTCAAAGATAGTGTAATCGGTAAATTAACCAGTGGCTTGGCCGGTATGGCGAAAGCTCGAAAGGTAAACGTAATTCAAGGCTATGCCAAATTCAGTTCAGCTAACACGTTGATTATTGAAGGTAAAGAAGGTTCCAGTACCTTATCCTTTGAACAGGCAATCATTGCCGCTGGATCTCGCGTGACTGTGTTGCCCATGTTTGAATCAGACGACCCGCGGGTGATTGATTCTACTGGTGCCTTGGAACTCAAAGAAATTCCTAAGTCCATGCTGATTATCGGTGGTGGCATTATCGGTTTGGAAATGGCCACCGTTTACAGCGAACTGGGTACCGACGTGTCTATTGTTGAGTTTATGCCACAAATTATTCCAGGCGCAGACAAAGACCTGATTGCGCCGCTGCAAAAACGCATGCAAGGATTGGTCAAAGAGATTATGACCAACACTAAAGTTGAGAGTATCGAGTCGCAAAAAGACGGTATCAAGATTAATTTCGCCTCGGCAAAAGACGATAAGAAACTCGATTCACAAACGTTTGACTCGGTATTGATCGCCACTGGCAGGCGCCCCAATGGTGACTTAATCGATGCGGATAAGGCCGGTGTGCAGGTTGATGAGCGAGGTTTTATCGCCGTCGATAATCAAATGCGCACCAATGTAGCCCATATTTTTGCCATTGGTGATTTAGTCGGGCAGCCCATGTTAGCCCATAAAGCTACGCACGAAGCAAAAGTGGCCGCTGAAGTCTGCGCCGGTCTAAAGAGCGGATTTGAAGCCAGCGTTATTCCTTCGGTTGCCTATACTGACCCAGAAATTGCGTGGGTTGGTTTGACTGAGATTCAAGCAAAGACCGACGGTATTAAATACGAGACAGGCGTATTTCCATGGGCAGCGTCGGGTCGCGCCATAGGCAATGACCGCACTGAAGGTAAAACTAAACTATTATTCGACCCCGAGACGCACAAGGTATTGGGTGGAGGTATTGTTGGCCCGAGTGCTGGAGACTTAATTGCAGAAGTCGCCTTGGCAATAGAAATGGGAGCAGACGCGAGTGATATCGGTTTAACCATTCATCCGCACCCTACATTATCGGAAACGGTGGCCATGGCAGCAGAAGTTTACGAGGGAACCATTACCGATTTATATATCCCAAGTAAAAAATAATTTACTTTAAAAATATTTTATAAGTTATTGTTTTTATTAGTTATATAAATTATTTTCTGGTTCCATCTCTAGAAAATCGCCTTTACTGACAGTATTAAATCCCTTATCAGAAGTATTAAACATAGAATGTGGAACGCTGGATTCTTGAATGGTTTTGTTGCTGCTAGCAGCACCGTGGTCAGACGAGATATCAATGTGTTCTATCGGAATATCTCGAGCAGGGACATGACTGGCAGTCGAATCACCCGTAATCATCTTACGAGCAAGCTTTTTAAACCACGGATAGCCTACTTCGGCTAACAAATCGGCGATGATGCCTCTAGATTGCAGGTTTTCGGTGGTTCGGTACAAACGCATTAGTTTGGCGCTAAATCCGTCCAGATCGCCCGCTATCAATTGCATATTATCTGCCGACTCGCACTTACGCAGCTCAATCAATAAATCGAGCGCTCTACGTGACAATTTGGTACGACCTTTCTTATTACTATTTTGGTGGGCACTCATGACCTTTCTCGCTATTGGTGGACAGCTAGTAAGTTAAGTATGGCGCATTCAAGATCATAGTTCAAAGCGATTTAGGTTGAATCTTGTTAAGAATTGTTTCCCCCAAGCACATGAAAGATCAGTGTTTTTACGGTGAATGCAAGAACAATCAAGTGATGTGAATCGGTGCCTATATGGCGGCAAGCGTGATATATTCGCGCTTAACTAAAATAATATACTCGCAGCCTATTAATTGTTATCTCAGTCCTGCTGAGATCGATGGTTATTTTAGGTCTGCTGAGTTGCTACTTGTTAGTTCTCAATGGGAACCCAATCACGCCAGCAATCTCTAATATGTCTAACAATTTCAAAATTTTAGAAACAAACGATCATCTTGATTTGCTGCTCGGCGTGTATCAGAACAAAACGATCAGTTTTCGTGATCCGACTGACGAAAAACTGCCTCGCTCAGTGCGCAAAGAAGTTGAACATGTGTTTGCCGCCGTTGACGACATTTCTCTGTTCTCACTGGATCTGTCAACCGCCTTACAAACCTCGACGTTGATTAAGGCGCTGTCGGCTCGGCCCTATAATTTTTTACGCTCGCTTAATTTGGCCAACATTGGAACGGCACTAGATTTAACCCAAGATGTAGGGGGTGTTGCTCATTTCCTTAGTGCTAATGCCAGCTCAGTTGATTCTATTAAGTTGAATCCAGATGTGGCTAGCATGGCGCAAAAACGATGCGCTACTAAGGGCAACGTTGTCACGATCAGCGAAGACCTTGAGCGCCTTAAATTTGAAAACGGATATTACGATCTAATAGTGATTGGCGATTTGGCCGACCTTAATCTGCCCGCTGACAAAGCAGATGAATATTTAGCTTCGCTACAAGCGTCATTGAGCCCACAAGGCGTGTTGGTTTGCAGTGCTTTAAATAAAAATCGCCTCAGCAAATGGTTTAACCCGCAAGATATGACTTGCGACACGGATATCAATTTTAGAGATTTGTACAGCAAACCCCAAGATGAGTCTAATTTTGCTCTCAAGGAAGTTGTGCTGTCGTCTCTGAAGCAGACTTTACGCGGCGCCAACTTCGCCGCGATTGACGTTCATGCGACATTTTCTGAGCAAGGCAATTACAACAACTTGTTTTCCTCGGATTACCTTTCAAATAGCTTACACCCGGTCAATCATTTTTATCGCACGGGTTCATTGAATAACCCTGAGATTAATGAATTTTTATTATTCAAAAATCTTCACGAAAATAAAACTCGTTTAATCGACGTTGCCGATCACTACTTAATACTCGCAGGCGCCAATAATCAGGATATTCGTCGTGTCTATGATAATGATTTCAGTCATTTCCCCGGAACCGGACGCAAAGTTCAATGGCGCACTATCACCACACGCGCTCGCTCCGCGAAAATGGTGGAAAAAATACCTGCTTATCCGCAAATAAAATCTAAATCGAAACTGCTCAAGCAAAATTTAGACCCACAACCGTTCCAACACGGTCATTTACTAATCGAAGATTGGTCTATTGCCATTCTTAATAACGACGGTGAACGGTTTAAGAATCTGGTGCTTGAGTATTCCGACTGGTTAAACGAACTGAGTAAATCAGCAGAATTTCACAAGATTGCATACGATTTGTTGCCGTTCAATATTGTGGTTAAGCAAAAAGGTCAAGAACGAAAATTATGCGCGATAGACACGGAGTGGCAACTGAATAAAAAATTCAGCCCTGACTTCATATTGTTTCGTGCCCTTTTCTGGTTCGCGTTTGAAAACAGCACCTTGCTCAGGCATTACTCAGAACATTTTCATTGCCCTACTATTGGTATGTTCGTGGTCAGCAATATGAATAATATTAACGTAGCTGAGGACCTGCATGATTTTGTTAAATTGGAAGAAAAAATTCACGCCAAGATAAGCAATAAGTTTCGCAAACGTTCAGTTCATTACTCGTTGGTACAACCGCTATTCCAAGTGCCATCTGACGATAAAAACGCACTAAGAGTCAGCGCTGGCTGGCGCTGTAAAAGTACCTCGACGCCCGAGTTAATCAACAGTGATACGGTTTGGACAAAGTCTTCTCAACCAGTACATATTAGTGTTCAATTAGGCGCTGCTAAAAGCAATCAAGCTGTTCTAAATTTAAGTGCGGAATCATCTTCGGGTGCGTATGAATTTCTCTCTTTAAAAATTGTCGATAAAGATAAAAAGACCATCTGGTCTGCTGGCTCAGCAAAAAAAATCAATGCGGCCGTTAACGTAAAACGCGCGTTGCATAGATCTAAGCATTTCGCAGTGCGTAGCGTTGAACCGCCAATCGCCTTTGACTTAAACGACATTGAAAATATCAATAAATCTCACACCTTGATC
>CAZJWW010000159.1:0-5806 GCA_964549895.1 uncultured Gammaproteobacteria bacterium | reverse complement strand
GTAGTTTTATCTTTTAACTTATAAAGGAGATTCAAATGAAAAAGTATGTAGCAGAATTTATAGGAACCTTTTGGTTAGTCTTAGGGGGTTGTGGTAGTGCCGTGTTAGCAGCAGCGTTTCCTGATGTTGGTATAGGACTGGTCGGCGTTTCTTTAGCATTTGGTTTGACTGTTTTAACCATGGCATACGCCATCGGTCATATTTCCGGCTGTCACTTAAATCCGGCAGTTTCTATTGGTTTATGCGTAGGCGGCCGTTTTCCTGCCAGTCAATTAGCCCCTTATATTGGCGCTCAAGTAGTCGGTGCCATTGTCGCTGGCTTTGTATTAATGATGATTGCATCGGGTCAAGCAGGTTTTGACGCATCAAATGGTTTCGCCAGCAATGGTTATGGTTCTAGTTCACCTGGCGGTTACTCAATGATGGCTGTATTAATATGTGAGGTCGTTATGACCGCCATGTTTTTGATCATTATTATGGGCGCCACAGATGATCGTGCACCAGCCGGTTTTGCACCGATTGCAATCGGTTTAGGCTTAACACTGATTCATTTGATTTCAATTCCAGTGAGCAACACATCAGTCAACCCAGCACGTAGTACTGGGGTAGCATTGTTTCAAGGCGGTGAAGTCGTAACACAGCTTTGGTTGTTCTGGTTAGCCCCCATCGTAGGGGCCGCTATCGGTGCCATAATCTACAAATTCATTAGTAGCGATGACTAGAGCTCAGATATAGCGATTATTTTTAGCTTTTAAAAAAAGGGTCAGGGTCGCGAGTGCGCCCTGGCCTTTTTTATTGTTTGGATACATCAGCTACTGCTGGGGAATCGAAATAATGCGATAAAGCCACCCAAGATAGGCAAGCTGCAAGCGAGCCAATTTAAACCAAATGGACCGTTACCAGTAACACCGTTGCCAGCCAACATAGCTAGCCCCAAACACAAACATATGGCCGCCATGCCCAACCGCCAGCTCGATACATCCGTGCGGGCTGAACCAGTAATGATTTTTTCTAATTTCAAAAAAAGTGGTAACGCAATTAACATGATGGTCATAAATACCATGACCCAGAGTGGTCGATGAGTCCACCACTCGATCGAACCGGGCAGCGGTAACAACACTAGAGGAAACAACCAGAAGCAAGCACCTATTAACAGCATCATGATCGTGCTATGCCACAAAAATATAGGCATGATTAAGCCGTTCACTAATACTGTCATAGTCCAAACTTTAGCTTTATCTAGCCAACGTCGCATCGGCCGTTCTAAGGCGAGTAAAAATCCGATCTGGGCTATGCCCAGGGCCATCAGCGGCAACTTAGGCGGTGTTGTATTGCTCAATTCTTGACTAGGAACGCCTACTAAGCTTAAGGGATATGGGCCGAAATGCGTCAATGCAATTAGCAACAATACTCCCAATACTCCCATAATAAAACAACCAAGGGCCGAACCCATGCGCTCTTGCTGCCAGGCATAACCAAATTGATGCATGGCACTCCATACGAATAAATAATTAAACCAACCAAACCATTGGTGGGACGTATTGAAGTAGACTAAGTCACCAACCACCGCCAACATCATAGGAGCCGCGATACTGTAAAATCCGAATCGACGCCAGGCTTCTCGCGTAATGGGTACCAACATCACAATCACGAAGTAGATAGCCAGAAACCAAACAGGTACTAGCGCGACCTGCGAGCCTATGCGAATCATTTCGGGGTGGATGTTGAAAAAATAAGCGACTATGCCAAGCGCGGCCCACAGAAAAACCAAGGGTACAACAGGCCCTAACAAACGTCGCATTCTAGCCTCTAGCCAAGCTGTGTAGGTCTGCCCTTTGCGTTGCGCACCATCCCACGACACGCCATTTGAAAACCCACCTACAAAAAAGAACACTGGCATAACTTGCAAAAGCCAAGTTAACCAACGCGACCATGGTTGAATATCTAAAAGATGTTGAATTGCAGGCGCGCCATGGTTGGCACTTACATCCACAGAGGTGTCGAGATAAGGTGCTGCCATTAACCAATGACCAAAAACCACCGCGCTAATTGATAGAGCGCGCAATAAATCTACATAGCGATTACGCTCCGGTGGCGCTTGCGCTGCGATCTCAGCTGCTCTGTTCCACATTCCTAACTTACTCATAATCTGTCTCGTTCTTTAATTCCCATTAAGTTTACTGCAAACACTTAAGGCAACGCTAAATTCTTGTTGCCATGCCTGTTTCTGCAATGTGCAGTTTAAAGAAAGACCTGCTCTTAGCGAGTAAAATCCTTAAAGTATTATTATATTATACTTTTAGTGAATTATTTTCGACTATAGACATATTCGTTTACATATTTAGCCTACAAAATCATGCTAGGCGCTCTTATTTAAATACGCATTCAAGAGAATGCAGGAGCAATACCATGAAAAAGCTAATGAAATACATCCAAATAATAACGATTGCAATTGGTGTTAGCGCCGCTTGTGGTGGTAACGCATTTGCAAGCGGTTTACTAACTGCAAAAGGTTCTAATACCGATCTTCAAATTCAGGATCATAATGTCAGCGTCTCAATTGAAGACGGCTATGCGATCACGTCCGTAGAGAATACCTTTTATAATCCATCATCCAATAACTTGGAAGGTGTATATGAATTCCCTGTTCCGAAAAACGGTACGGTAGTGGAGTTTACTGTCTGGATAAATGACGTGCCAGTGATCGGTGAAGTCGTTGAGAAGAAACGTGCCAAACAATTGTATGAGCAAGAAAAAGCAGCTGGCCGCGACGCTGGCTTAACTGAGAAAGTATCTTTTCATCGATTTGAATCAAGAGTATCGCCAGTGCTTCCACAGCAAACTACGCGAACACGTTTGGTCTACATGCAAGCCGCCGATATCGAAGGTGGCGTGGGTCGTTATGTCTATCCACTCGAAGAAGGTGGCACTGATCAAGAAAAACTGGATTTTTGGCAAACGGACAGCAAAGTGCAGAATCAGTTTAGTTTTGACTTAAACCTCAGATCGGGGTTTCCTGTAGATGCGGTGCGTGCACCTGCACACCACCATGCGGTGGTGGCAAAAGACGACCAACATAATTGGAAGGTATCCATCGACAAAACTGGTAGAAACAACGTACCTGTCGTAAGCGGTGAAACTACCAACAACGATCAACGCGCTACCGTTTTTAGCGACTTAGATAATCAAGACGAATCGCTGTCATCTAGCAACTCACTTAATCAGGACCTGGTTGTTTACTGGCGTCTTGAACCAAATCTGCCAGGGGCGATCGAGCTGGTTACTCACAAAGAACCTGACGCTCGACGCGGTACGTTTATGCTAAGCGTGACGCCTGGAGTTGATCTAAAACCCATTACCGAAGGACGAGACTGGATATTCGTGCTTGATCGATCGGGCTCGATGCAAGGCAAATATCACACGCTGATGGATGCGACTGAACAGGCGCTATCGAAGCTTCAAAGTAATGATCGGTTTCGAATTATGCTTTTTAGCAATAGCGTAGAGGAAGTGACTAAAGGCTGGACTAACGCCGATCATATCTCGATCAAAGCGGTTGGCAATGCGCTGAATCGTTCTCAGCCTGACGGTGGGACCGACTTATATAAAGGCATCAATACCGCCATCAAAAAGTTAGACGATGATCGCACCAGCAGTATCGTGTTAATCACAGACGGTGTTGCAAATCTTGGAAAAACCGAAAAAAGCGATTTTATAGACTTGATGAATGATCATGATGTGCGCCTTTTTACCGCCATTATGGGTAACGGCGCAAACCGCCCGTTATTGAACAGCATGACTAAAGTCTCACAAGGGTTTGCGACCAGCATTTCTAATAGTGATGACATTATGGGGGTTATGGTTAGTGCCATTGAGAAAGTTAAGTATCAAGCTCTGCATGACGTCGATCTGAAGATCCGTGGCCTTAAGACCACGGATATAGTACCGGCACAACCCACTACGCTTTATCGCGGTCAGCAAATGGTGCTCTTTGGGCATTATTTTGGCGACGAAGTCGCCGAGGTTGTACTGAGCGCTAAAATTTCAGGAGAGAAAAAAGAATATCGAAGTGAATTTTTGTTTCCAAGCGAATCAACCGATAATCCAGAAGTTGAACGCTTATGGGCATACGCGCAAGTACAAGAGTTAAAAAACAAGGCTAATTACTTAGGCACAAGTGCCTCAGACTACCGCTCGGCAATTGTAGAAACAGCGGTCGAGTACGGGCTGGTAACCGATTTTACGTCAATGCTGGTTATGAGCGATGAACAGTTTGAAGCGAATGGTATCGATCGCGCTAATCGCGATCGTCGCAACACGGAAGAAGCCGCAAAAGCACGCCGAAACAATACCGCGGTAACCACTAATCGGGTAGACCAAAACAACCCAGCATTTAGTGGTAATCAGCCTAGCTACAGTGGTGGTGGTAGTGGCGCTATCAATCCGTTAGCGCTTCTTATGCTATTGCCATTGTTTATAACTTGGTTTCGTCAACGCACCTTTCCAAGAAAATAATCACAGCACCAACCTCGTCTGCTTTAAATGGAATTAGAGCAGACTTCATTCTATCATCACGAGTTAATTACGATGAAATTTCCAATCGTTACCGTTGCTATCGCCGCAATACTATTGGGTTTATTCTTTGCCTTCGGCGCGATGCCAGAAACCTTTATATGGCAAGATAATAGGCCGTATTCCTGGCAACTAATAAGCGCACACTTTGTACATATTAGTACTGAGCATTTAGCATGGAACCTAATTGCTTTTGTCATACTGGCCAGCATTATCGAACAACACTCAGTTAAGCATCTGCTGCTTTCCTTGCTGGTTGGCACGGTCTCCGTCAACCTGTATTTACTCACATTATTCGATATGCCTGCCTACGCTGGCCTGTCCGGTATTTTAAATACGCTGCTGGTTATAGCCTTGTATCAAACTGCGCAAAGACCTGAATATCGCACAGCGGCTCTGGTGAGCTTTATCGCATCAATTGTAAAAGTACTGGTTGAGTGGGCAACTGGAGACGCCGTTTTTTCGTCATTGATATGGCAATCCGTGCCCCTTGCCCATCTTGCAGGGTTACTTGGAGGAATGGCCTCCTCCATAGTTTATGTCAACTATTCTAGACTTTTTAAAAATAACAATCAGTTTTCATACACTTAGTTTATTATTAAGCGACTATTTAACGATTTCAAGCGACCCTATTTACCATGGCCCGTTCCAATCAAATTGTCGATGTGCTCAAACAAAAATTGCGCAGTCAAGGCATTAATTACCGTCAACTCGCTAAGCATTTAAAGTTGTCTGAATCGACTATCAAGCAAAACTTCTCAACTAAAAACTTCTCACTAAATCGACTCGATAAAATATGTGAACTATTGGGCTTAGAATTAACGGATTTAGTTGCTGCATTTGAGAAACAGCGCCCGAGAATCGAGCAACTCAGCCTCGAAAATGAAAAACTCTTAGTATCAGACCCACCATTATTGTTGGTAGCGTATTGTGTAACGAGCTATTGGAGTGTTGATGAGATTTTACAGAACTACGACATTAGCAAAACCGACTGCATTCGCTGCTTGGCTCAACTCGATCGTATGAAAATCATTGAGCTACTGCCTGAAAACCGCATAAAGTTATTAATCGCCAATAACTTCGCATGGCATCGCAATGGACCAATCGAGAAGTTTTTTCGTAAGGAAGTACAAGGACAATTTTTGAGTAGCAGCTTCAGTGCAGACAACGAACTAAGGCTCGTCAAAATTGGTGATCTAACTGAAAAATCAATTATGCAATTGATCGACCGCTT
>CAZJWW010000158.1:0-5827 GCA_964549895.1 uncultured Gammaproteobacteria bacterium | reverse complement strand
GCGAGATCTTGAAAACTTCTTTAAAATATTTCGTTTCATTTAATGAAGATGGATGCTCGCGAATCTATGTCACAATTGAATGAATAGCGTTAAATTATGAATAAAGAAAAGCTCATCACTGCATTTGAAGTTTCGGGTTCGGTGTTAGCGATGATTTATGCGCTTCTGATTGCTTCAAATACCGGCAATGAGATGTTGGGCTTTACGCTTCTTTTGCTATCGGCGCTTTTATTCGCCGCTTGGGGTTTTATTGATAAACGTTGGGCATTTCTAGCTCTGCAATTTTTCTATGCGGTTTCCGCCGTTATTGGCCTAATCCGTTGGAGTTAGAAAGCGATGACCTAATTCAGGTCATCGCCATGCATTGTATTAAAAACTTAAGGCTGGGCAATTTTCGCCATTCTAGCCAATTGAATAAACTCACTTCGGTAACCAAAACTGTCTTCGCCTTTATTTTTACTGGCAAGCTTAATAACATCATCGTAGCTGAGGTCGCCAGTGTGCTGGCTATTTGCCAGCAATTGTGCGAAACCTGCAACGGCGACTGAAAAATCGGCTTCCGAATTCGTTTTAGTATTCTCACTCGGAATTACTTGTGTAATTAAATCTGATTTGCTCGCGTTGGGTGCTTTGTAACGAATTTTTAAAAAGCCTATCTCGTTTGAATTGGTATCTGCAATAGCTTCTTTGTTTTGAGCATAGCGAGCAGGGTCTATAGACTGGTTTTTTGCATCGCTGGGTGTCACTTCGTAAATTGCCGTTACCGTATGCCCGGCGCCAATATCGCCAGCATCAACTTTATCGTTGTTGAAGTCCTCGCGATTGAGCGCGCGCGTTTCATAGCCGATTAGCCGATATTCACTGACCACCGAAGGGTTAAATTCAACTTGTAGTTTTACATCTTTGGCGATAGTGAATAGAGTCGATGTGGCTTCGTCTACGAGTACCTTCTTCGCTTCGCTTAAAGAGTCTATGTAGGCCGCAACCCCGTTGCCATTTTGCGCTAGGGTTTGCATCATATCGTCTTGATAATTATTGCGACCAAAACCAAGCACTGATAATAGTACGCCATTGTCACGTTTGCGTTCTACTAATGTTTTAAGGTCTTGATTACTATTTTGACCCACATTAAAGTCGCCATCGGTTGCTAAGATAATTCGATTAACGGCATCCTTATTAAAGTTTTGCTCCGCCAAGCTGTAGGCTAATTCAATACCTGCACCACCGGCAGTGGAACCGCCAGCGCTTAGGCGTTGCAGCGCAGAGACGATTTTGTTTCTTTCTTTTACCACGGTTGGTTCCAGCACCATACCGGCAGCGCCAGCGTAGACCACAATGCTCACGGTGTCGCTCGGCTTAAGAGTGTCGAGCAATAGATTAATCGACTGTTTCACTAATGGCAGCTTGTTGGCAGCATTCATAGAGCCAGAAACGTCGAGCAAAAAAACTAGATTGCTATCAGGCGTATTGTCTGGGGCTATGTCATAACCTTTTATACCGATATGAACTAACTTTTTTCCTTCATTCCATGGGGAATCAAGAACGCTGATCGAAGGCGCGAAGGGCTGCTTCTTGGATTCAGGCAGGGGGTAGTCATAATTAAAGTAATTGATTAGTTCTTCTGCGCGCACGGCTTGTGGTCTGGGTAAGAATCCTCGATTAAGCTGGTTACGAACCAAACTATAAGAAGCAGTATCAACATCAATTGAAAAGGTTGAGACTGGGGTTTCTATAGTTCGCGTGATGGAATTAGCACTGTATTCTGCGTATTCTTCCCCGCCGTCGGGCCGAACAGTTTGTTGTCTTACACGTGCCTTGTCAGCATCTATTTTATAATCACGGCTAGGAACAGGTGCTTGGCTCAAACCCTGAAAACTGTCAGCATAACTTTGTGTATTAGTGGCAAAATCAGATTGTTTTTTTGCGGTTGCTATAACTTCTTTACGTGCCGCTATCGGTGGTCTATGTGCATTGAGTTCCGCCGGGCTCTCAGCTCGAACGACAGACTGCTGAGAAGAGCTAGGTGTACTCGCATCTTCGCTAGATTTTGCTACGGTGGCCGTTACCACAACTTCTTCGAGAGAAGAGGTTGGTTCTGGAAAAGTAGTCGGTCTAGTTGGGTTATGGCTAGTTAAGCTAGTGTCGTTAGCCAGTTCACCATCTAACTCATCGTTTAGATTAGGGATAAGCAGCACTACCGATAGTGCGATAAAAGCAACCGCAACAGTGGCAAACGTATTTGATAGTGCGGGTTTATGTATTGTATTCATGAAAAAACTCCTGATTGATTGAATCATTGACGAGAACCAATTGTCTCGATTATCAATAAGGCGAGGTGACTCCTCAAATCCTTGGGAAAAATTTTCAAGTGCTTGATTAATAGCGATATTTTTCGCATCTTGATCGATTTCAGGAACGCTTCCATCAAATAGTTGATCAAAGTTCTTATCAAAGTCGTTAGTGGAGTTTTTGTTAGTCATGCGGTGCCTCCAATTGCATCATGCTTGCCTTGCTGGTCATTAAGCGCTGATGTCTGGAATGTGTGTTTTAGATTTTTTCGTGCCTCATGTACACGCCACGAAATAGTGCTTTCTTTAACCCCGAGTTCTGCGGCTGCCTGCGAGTGACTTAAACCTTGAACATGCACAAGTATTAGTGAATCCTTTAAGTCTTCTTGTAGATCACTGATGTATTGCAAAATTTGTTGTGCATATAAACGCTGATTGGTGCGGTCATCACTAATTTTGTCGGCTTCGCAGTCTGTGTGTTCCCGAGTATTAAATTGCGACGGACTTTTGTAATAATCTTTTGCACAATTAATGACCAAGCGGTACAGCCAACTGGTGAAGGAAGACTTAAACTGAAATTGTTGAATTGACCGAGACAGTTTTAGGCAAGCTTGTTGAGTAATATCTTGCGCATTATGCTGGTCTTCGCACCATCGATAGGCGATGTTATATATCCCCTTATAGTGCTGATTTAGCAGCAATTCAAAAGCAGATTTATCTCCGCGCTGACAACGCTCGACTAAGTCGCGATCGTTCATTTTGTGTCGAAATAAGGCATCATTTGATAATAAGACGATAGCACAGCCAAAATCCTTGGTGAAAATGTAATTATTTGTCCCAAACGCTCTGTTACTAACGGTTAAACCTATACTTAGCTGGTTTAGACAATGTTACTATCGCCTTATTATGAAAAATGGAGTTATGACATACGGAGCCCAGAGATCTCGAGTTAATACTAAACCCGCTCTTGGGTTTACCTTAATTGAATTGATGGTGGTGGTGGCAATAATGGCGACCATTATTGCTTTTGTCGCCGTGTCGATCAGTAGCGATGTCGATCGACTGGTACGTCTGGAAGCCGAGCGCTTTATGTTGGTTGTTAATGAAGTGCGCGACGAAGCAATCATCTCTGGTGAACACTTTATTTTATCGGTCGATGACGATATCGGAAGTTATCAATTTAGCGCCACACGATCTAATCGGTCCTCGACACAAGATGATGGATTACTAAGAACACGCAGGATCGAACAGGAAGTAGATTTGGAATGGGATGTTTTTGAAGATTTTAGTAATGACGATAGTAGCGACGATGAAGGCGATCAAGAACCTCGAGTATTGATTAGCCCTTTGGGTGAAATTACTTTGTTTGAGGCGCGTTTTGGCGGCGATGAACAAGATATTTTGATAGTAGTGAATGATGAAAATATACTAGAGCAACAAGTTAAGCAAAATTAAGTTCCTATCTGATTTGATTATTGAATATGAGAAGTCTGAGCACATAGCATGCAAGTAAATACAAACACTGATTCACTAAAGCCTGTATGCACGCATACTGCGTTGGTCCGCGGCTTTACGTTGATTGAAATAGTGGTCTCCTTAGCAATAGTGTCCTTTGGTGTTGTTGCTATTATCGATGCTATGGCCAAACATACTCAGGTTGCCTCCGAATTGGAAGCGAGAGTGGTTGCTGGCTGGGTTGCCAGTAATCAAGTGGCGCGAATGCGTTACGATGCACAAATTAATAAACTCAAGATTGGAAACTCGTCGGATACAGTCAAGATGGGTGGGTTCACATGGCGAACTCGCGCTAACGTAACTGAAACTGAAGTCGAGCAGGTTTTTTTATTAACGGTTGAGGTCAAAGATGCGCAAAGGCGTGATGACCCACCGTTCGCGTCGGTGACTACTGCATTGACTGATCGCTTATAGTTTAATCGCTGCAAACTAAGCATGAGAATTATGAAAAAACATCAGCCGACCTATTCTGGTTTTACCTTAATTGAAATGATTGTCGCGGTGGCTATTTTTGGCGTTATTGCGAGCATTGTGTTTCCCGCGTTGATTCAATTTTTGGATGTGCGTGAGCGTGTAGACGAAAAGCATAAACAGGTGGTGGGGCTGCAAAAAGCCTTTTTGTTCTTAGCGCAAGATTTACGCTATGCCTCAAACCGGCTGGGCAAAAACGAATTTGGTGATATTGGTAAATCCACCTTGCTGATAGGGGATGACAGTTTGATTGATCTAACCGCCAATTACCCCGATTTAAATTTAGGGGGACTAAACGTGCCCCGACGGGTGCGCTGGGTACTTGAAGAAGGTGTGATACAACGCATTCAATCACCGGTTATGGATCCCGATGGTGATACACGAACTATAAAACAAAATTTATTGAGTGATGTTGAAGAGGTGGAAATTGAATTGAGTGTTGTGGAAGACGGCCGCGACAACACCAGTACAAAGTGGGACGAACAGACTCGTTTGCCAGATATGGTAACGGTTTATGTAACCCTCACTAGTGGCGTAGAGTATGAACGCAGTTTTTCGATGTTAGGTGGTGATACCTTAGATGCGGTAGCGCAGATTAATAATCAAGCGGCCGTGGCCCCTGGTTCTGGTGCTGGGAATTCTAGTACTACTGGTTCTGGAACGTCAGGTTCGGGAACCACAGGTGGAGGCGAAATACCGCCCAATCCAAGTCTCCAACCAGATCCAGGGCAAGTCGACACAGACAACGCTAATGACTCAGACAATGATGGCTAATATGGGTAGTCGCTAAGTTATATGTCTCGCAATGATTCCACATTAAAAAGAAACACGCCATTAATAATGAGTGGCTTTCGATCGCCTAGATTTCAAACTGGTTTGGTCATGATTTTGGTATTGCTGATTATTGCCTTAATGATCACATTGCTTGGATTTATGGTTGAGAAGCAACATTTGTTAGTCCGC
Organism: uncultured Gammaproteobacteria bacterium; assembly: GCA_964549895.1. Taxonomy (GTDB): domain Bacteria; phylum Pseudomonadota; class Gammaproteobacteria; order Arenicellales; family Arenicellaceae; genus Arenicella. The sequence continues at coordinate 590 of CAZJWW010000158.1, read as the reverse complement.
CGTATTACCAATCAAAATGTAGCTGAGCAAGGTTATCAGTACGCACAAGGTATAAATGCATGGGCGGAAAGGGTGCTTAACGAAGATGTTGATCGTGCAGTTGATTTTTGGGAAGAAGATTGGGCTAAGTTCGGGCAACCTCCTGAAGACAATGTGAACGCCGATGGCCGAGAAGAATTTTCCTTAACGCTGACTTCACGCCGCGAAGAAGAGGAGGAAGAGGAACTGGCAATCATCGACTTTGGCTTTGATGGTCTTGAGTATTCGATTAACGATTTGCAAGGGCGTTTTAACTTAAACAATTTGGCAAATCCAGATGCCACACAGCTCGCGCAACAGCGACGAATTTTTCTAAATTTATTAACCTTGCTGGAAATTGGTGACGCTGATAGTCGTCTTGAGCTGATCGGCACCTTGGTGGACTGGTTGGACGAAAATGATAATCCCGACAGTAACGGTTTTGAAAGCAATGATTATCAAACGCTGGACACGCCGTATCACGCCGCTGATCAAAAGTTAACCGCCTTAGGGGAGTTGAAATTTCTAAGGGGTTTCAACGATGAAATTATTGCCGGAATCAGCCCTTTTGT
>CAZJWW010000157.1:0-5910 GCA_964549895.1 uncultured Gammaproteobacteria bacterium | reverse complement strand
TGGGTAAGTGATTTTAAGATGTTGGAACAAACACTAACCAAAGCCATATTTTCGATCAATGGGATTAGCGGCCGATATAATATTCAACAACAGGCGCTTAAAAAATTAATTGTTGAAGGTAATGGTTTACGCGCCATGGATCAAAGCGACGAATCTATCTTAGAACTGGCAAGATTACATGGTCCCATGAGTGTCGATGCGAAGTTAAGTAATGTCCGCAAATATGAGGCGACTTATTTTTTAGCTAAGGTGTTGCATGATCGTAAGTCGCATCATGCTCATGAATATTGGGCTAGGGCACTTAAGATAAAACCGTGGAGTTTGAAGGCTTGGGCTTTTGTTCTACTGAGTTTATTTGCACGCAGTGATCCCTCTAAAGAAATAAAATCCAAGTGACGCTCGCTTACACAGTAAGTGCCTGTCCATGCAGCGAGTGAGAAGGGCTAAGTAACTTCAGGTAGGCAGGTGTGATTGACTGCGGTGTTGCTAGCGTTTCTTGACTTTCTCCAGGGTGGGAACGACGTCTAAAAGTGGTTCGAACCGCGCCTGGATCAAGGGAATTCACTTTGATGTTTGATACCGCCTCAAGTTCTTCAGCCCACAGTGACATCTGTGCTTCTAGGCCTGCATAGGCAATGCTATAAGCGCCCCAATAGGCAAGAGGTTGACGACCTACATCGGCCGAAGTGAACAGCACATTAGTTTGATGCTCTTGTTTCAATAACGGTAGTAGAGCCCGAGTTAAAAAATAAGGTGCTTGCAGGTTTATATGCATGACCTGATTCCAATAGTTGATATCGTACTGATCCAGAGGGCTGGGTGAGCCCAATTCTGCCGCATTGTGTAATAGCCCATCAAGTCGTCCAATATCGTCGTTAACAGCTTGTGCTAACGTGGTTGCTGATTCGGGTGTCAATTCTAATAAATCAAACGGCAAAATAACCGGTTCCGCAAAGCCTCGTTCGGTAATTAGATCAAATAGCTTCTCTAAGTGCCGCGCTTTTTTATCCAACATTAATACATTTGAGCCTTGTTCTGCTAGAGCTAAAGTAACCGCACGACCAATGCCATCAGCAGCACCGGTAACCAATATAACTTTGTCGGCAAATTCTTTTTTGTCAGCCTGATAGTTTTGCCAGTCTAGTATTTGAGTCATAGTTGATTTGAGAAAATGTTGATAACAAGATTAGTGATATCAATTCTGGCGGAGTTAGTTTAATTGGAGTTTTTCCTGAATCAATCTTTTTAATCCTTGCGGAGTATTAACTAGGTAACCTGCTTGCCAAGTTTTGGGGTCTTGATCACTCGTAATATATCCCCAAAGTGCTGCAGCGGTGTCCATACCGGCAGCTCGACCCGCTTCAATATCACGTTGGTGGTCACCAACGTAGACGCATTCGCTGGGCGCCAATTCGAGCACCAAACAACAATGGAGTAAAGGTACTGGATCTGGTTTTTTGACGGGCAGACTATCACCGCCTAACAGAATTGAGCAGCGCTCAAATAATTCGAGACCTTGCATCACACCGCGAGCTAATTCCAAAGGCTTATTGGTGACTACGCCCCAGCGGACTTGGTTTTGTTCACACAGTTCCAGCGTTTCCAGCATGCCATCGTATAAATAACTTTCATCACTAACATGGTCTGCATAATCGCTTAAAAACTCCTGAATTAGTTCTGGCAATTCGAATTCGTCTAATCGATCACCAAAGCCGAATTCGAGCAACGCTTTCGCACCATTTGATACCAACAAACCAGCTTCTTCGATCGGTACAGTGGGGCAGTCATGATTTAACAAAACACGATTTAATGTGCCCACCATATCGGGAGCAGTATCGACAAGAGTACCGTCTAAATCCAGCAGCAGAGCTTTGAGTTGCATCAGTGAGTACGGTCTCTTATTAAGCTATTTTTTTATTGTGTATCATGTAATTTACGTCTACGCCTGGGGCGAGCTTGTAACGCTGAGTAAGCGGATTGTAATGCAAGCCTATTATATTTTGCATATCCAAATTTGCTGAACGAGCGTAACTGTCTAGTTCGGAAGGCTTAATTAATTTGTCGTATTCATGGGTGCCGCGAGGTAATAAATTGAGGATATATTCTGCACCAACAATGGCTAATAACCAGGCTTTTGGATTGCGATTAATGGTGGAAAAGTAGACATCGCCACCAGGTTTTACCATATCGCTGCAGGCTTGAATGACCGATGCAGGATCTGGTACATGTTCCAGCATTTCTAAACACGTTACCACGTCGTAGTGTTCAGGACGTTGTTCGGCAAGCTCTTCTGCGGTGGTTTTTAAATACTCTACGGATTGACCGCTTTCCACTAAGTGTAGTTTGGCCACGCTTAAGGGTGCTTCTCCCATATCAATGCCAGTAACTTTGGCACCAAAAGCCGCCAAAGCTTCTGTGATCAAACCACCACCACACCCTACGTCTAATACTTTTAAGTTTTCAACCGGAGAATGCAGGTTTATATATTCGGTACGCAGCGGGTTGATGGCGTGCAGGGGGGCGAATTCGCTCTCGGGGTCCCACCAACGCGAAGCGAGTTCTTCAAATTTCTGAATTTCGCTTGGATCAACATTGGAGTTTTTACTGCTCATATCACTATCTCTTTTTTCACGGTTACGTTTTTAAATCAGGCTTCTATTCGCTTGTGCTTTGTTTAATCCGTTGTCCCCACTCAGATACTTTTTCCAGTAACTGAGTCAGATCAACATTATTAAGATTTTTGTTTTTAACCCGATGCTTGCCTTGAACCCATACATCGGTAACTTGTTGGCGTGAAGTGCTATAGACTATTTGAGCAATGGGATCGTATACCGGTTGAGTAGAAATATGGTTGAGATCAATGGCAATCATATCAGCCGATTTTCCGACTTCCAGCGAACCAATTTCCGCCTCTACATTTAATGCTTTGGCACCATTGATGGTGGCCATTTCCAAAACTTGCCAGGCGGGTAGGGCACTGGCATCGTTGGCTACTGCTTTGGCAAGCAAACTGGCGGTGTGCATCTCGCCTAACATATCCAAATCATTGTTACTGGCTGCGCTATCGGTGCCTAAGCACACGTTTACCCCCGCCTCGAGCAAGTCATTAACACGACAGTAACCGCTGGCAAGTTTTAAGTTTGATTCTGGGCAATGCACAATATGCACGCCTGTTTCGGCGACTAGCTGGATATCATCGTCCTCAAGTTGAGTCATATGCACCGCCAATAAGCGTGGATTAAGCATACCAAGTTCATGCAACCGTTGTAGCGGGCGCGAGCCCAACTGATCAATAGCATCACTAACTTCGCCAGCCGTCTCGTGAACATGCATATGTACGGGTACGTGTAACTCGTCAGCATAGGTGCGAACCTGCGCTAAAGGTTCATCTGATACTGTATATGGGGCATGTGGAGCCATAGTGGTATTGACGCGTGACAGGGATCGTACAGCGTCGTGCACCGCTAAGCCTTTTTCGATGTATTCATCTGGTCCGCTGGCCCACGCACTTGGAAAGTCCAAAACGATCATTCCCACGAACGCGCGAATACCCATTTCTTGGGCCGTTCGTGCCACCACATCGGAATGAAAATACATATCGTTGAAACAAGTGGTGCCGCCTAGCAACATTTCAGCAATGGCCAATTCGCAGCCGTCGCGTACGAAGTCTTGATCTACTAATCGAGCTTCAGCAGGCCAGATATGATTGCTCAGCCAATCCATCAAAGGTAAATCGTCGGCCAAGCCTCTGAATAGGCTCATAGCCGCATGAGTATGGGCATTAATGAGGCCTGGAATAATAGCGTGACTGGGGTATTCGGAACGACTCGCGTCGGGGTATTTTGTAACTGCTTCACTGCTTGGAAGAATCGCGATAATATTGTTATCGTCGATCACCAGACTGTGACCTTGCAGCACGGTATTGCTCGGGACCACTGGGATTATCCATTTGGCTGAAACGATATGTTTTGACGAATTCATTTACTGATGAAGGCTGCGCGCCGCGGCTAATTATTGCAGGATTAGATTTTGGAATAGGATTGTATTACATACTAAGCGCCGTGGTAACAATGTGTTGTATCTTAATCGGGAAATAGTTATATAAGCGGTCCATGATCAGAGGCTATAATCGACTATAACTTAATTAGTAAAATAACAATCAAACATGCAAATACTTGTTACAGGAGCGGCTGGCTTTATCGGTGCTGACTTATGTCAGAAGTTATTATCTTCAGGTCATTCGATTGTCGGGATCGATAACTTCAACGACTATTACGAGGTGTCATTAAAGCGTGCGCGCTATGCGCAAATACAAAAGCATGCAAATAGTGCGCGATTTGATATGCGCGAAATGGATATTGTTGATCGAGCTTCGACGAGTGCATTATTTTCAGAAACTCCTTTTGATGTGGTTGTGCACTTGGCGGCTCAAGCTGGTGTACGTTACTCAATTGAAAACCCACAATCGTATATTGATTCTAATCTAGTAGGTTTTGCTAATATTTTAGAGGGGTGTCGACATGCCAATACGCCGCATTTGGTTTATGCATCATCCAGCTCTGTCTATGGCGCGAATGACAATTTTCCATTTAAAGAAAGTGACCGAGTCGACAATCCGGTATCGTTGTATGCGGCCACCAAAAAAGCCAACGAATTGATGGCACATAGCTATACGAATTTGTACGGTTTTCGATGCACTGGATTGAGGTTTTTCACCGTGTATGGCCCTTGGGGTAGACCTGATATGGCGCCTTTTAGATTCGCCTCTAGAATGCTTAAAGGCGAGGCAATACCAGTATATAACAATGGCGATATGATTCGCGACTTCACCTATATTGACGATATAACTGACGGCGTTATCAAGGTTGTCGAGAGTGCTTCTGGGGCAAGTAATTATCAGATCTACAATATAGGTCGCGGAGAACCTGTACCATTGATGGATTTTGTAGATTCGTTAAGTAAGCATTTAGCGGTAGAAGCAAAAATTCAAATGCTGGCGATGCAAGACGGTGACGTGCCAAGGACCATGGCAGATACCAGTGCGCTTAAAAGGGATTTCGGATATCAGCCAAGTGTATCAATGGACGATGGTGTTAGCCTTTTTGCTGATTGGTATCGAAGTTATTATAGTAATTTATAAACTTGAATATCGTTCATCGACCAAAGCAGCTCAAATCGGTTCGGGTGGTTACGGAGATGATTTAGGAGTTCAGGTGGATAGTAGCTCTCAGTTTTTAGCCATTGCTTCTCCGACCAATGTTCAGAAAGTCTACCAATGCGGCTCAATTTTTTTTCTCTTTTATTAATAATCAGCAGGTGATTGCGGTATTTTCGTAGAGGGTTATTGCTGTAATCTAATAACGTAAAGTGTTTAAAACGGTGGTCTCTGAAAAATTTATTGCGATAACTATGGTGCTGCGTCATCGCACTTATCATGTATCCAGTCATCGGATCCGTAAGTACCGCATAACGTTGGTCTAAAGACTCCAAGTTTGTTATTAAATCTTGGTAGTACTGCTGACCTAGTTTCTCATCAGTCTGTCCAAGGGTGGGAAAGCGGCTATAATGAATTCCTCGCCAAGTGTTTTGGATTGGTAACAACAAGCCGATCAAAGCGATTAAAATTAAACTCACCATCGATTTTTTTAAACCAAGTTTAAGCTTAGAGTTGAATTCAGAGCTTTTACGAAGCGTTCTAAAGTAGTGTACGAACAAATCACCGGCTACAAAGTGAATCGGAATCAAGTAGCAAAATCGCCACAAAGCGGTGGAGTTATAGTGACGGAGAAAGAGATCAATAAAAAACGGGTTTAAGATGGTAACAATTGGGGACAACATCCCAGCTAAGATAAATAAGTTTTTTCTATAGCGGCGGAAGTTTAAGAAAAACAAAAGGTAGACTAACAACCC
>CAZJWW010000156.1:0-5943 GCA_964549895.1 uncultured Gammaproteobacteria bacterium | reverse complement strand
CTAAATCTTGCTGTGACAATAATTCTAAGGCCTGCTGATAAAGAATTTGCCTATTCGATTGATAAACCACCTCGCCATCCCAATCTAAACCAAGCCATTCTAAGTCGGCTAAAATTTTATCAGCGCTACCAGCAACCACTCTCGGCGTATCAAGATCCTCCATCCGTATTAAAAATCGACCACCACTCAGCCTAGCGTGCAACCAAGCCAACAATGCCGTTCGTAAATTACCAAGATGTAAATCGCCAGTTGGACTTGGCGCATAACGACCAGTGATCATCATTCTTTAGCCTTCGGTAAGTGCAAATAAAGAGCCTTCTGCGAGTGTAGACAAAGAGCCTTCAGCGAGTATAAACAAAGAGCCTTCAGCGAGTATAAACAAAGAGCCTTCAGCTAAAAAAAGCCCTTAGCAAAAAAAGAGCCGCGACTCTTAAAGTCGCGGCTCCAAAAACAGTATCATCGCCTAGGTATGAGGGAGTATTAGATGATGAACTTCTACCGTTTTAACTTGCGACCCAGCAAATAATCTAAAGATAGTTTATCTCCACCATAAGCAACTAGCATGGCAAAAATAATCATCCATAGATAATGAAAATCGAAACTGAAACCATCCACGAAAAACTGGATAACGATGGTCATAATTAATAAGCCAAGTGCACCAAAACGCGTAAATAAACCGACGAACAACATCGCTGGTAACACTAGCTCTCCTATGGTCGCCATATACGCTGGTATTTCCGGTGGAATTGATTCTGGCAAAAAAGAAATAATAAAATCTCCGTCTTCTTCGGGATCGAAGTTTTCTACCGTTTCTTCCATATCTGCAAGTTTAGCTACTCCCGAGTTCCAAAAAATTAGACCCATATAAATTCGAGCCCATAAATTAGCTATGGGGGCGAGAATGCTAGAGCAAAAAGAAGTAACCGCTAATATTAAGTTTTTCATTTCATTAAACTCCTAAAATTATATTGTTGTATTCGTAGTATAACCTAGAAATGTAGGACTGCTATTTCAATACTTAAACTTCTTCTGATGGATCTTTAACACGCAATAATTGCGTTTGAAAAATTAAGCTCAAACATGAGGATAATGTTTCTGGTAGTAAAGACCCTTGTGACTGCTCTATTGCTTGCAACAAATTTGAACTTTTTTTAACTTGCTGTAAAAATTGCATTTCTTCGATAGTGATTATTTTGCTCTCTACTTTGTGGACAAACTTATAAACCAGTAGCTTATCCTTACTTTGACTAATATCTATCGACACCTCTTCATTAAACTCTGGTAGCGATTGACGGTGTAGTTCATACACGGGATAGTCAGAATTCAATAAAAACACGCTGTCGTTAATAGCAACAGGAGTAACCAGCAACTCGTCTTGCGTCATTGTGCTTGGATCTAATACTTCGCCTAACGGCTCATAGTAAGCACGATGTAGTGCCCATTCGTAACTGATAACATCATTAAGATAGGGCAAACCTTGCAAACTATCGAAAGCACTTATCACCTCTGCAAAGTTATGCCCATAGCCATGGATATTCCCTTCGCTTGGTGGATTTTTTTGAATGTAGACTTGCGCCATTTGTTTAAAAAAATCGGCGCCTACCAGACCCACGGTTGCCTCAAATACCCCACTTAAATAGTCTTGTAGCACCGCAAACACATTATTTTGATATATCCATATCCGATGCTGATGTTCCTCAGCAGCAATCGGCATTATCGATTCTATGTTTAACAGTTGGTCTAAAAAACCTTGTTGTTGCGCTTGTAGGTTTGAGGGAGTATTACGCTGCGCGCTATTATTACTCGGCGGCTTTAAGGCTACGTTAGACACTGTCGCGGGGGCGACCGTCGCCAACAATTTATCTGCTTTTGCGCACTCGCCAAGCAACACGGAAAACTCAGGAAAGTCACTATCCCACTCAAATAGAGTGGGTCGCGCGCCATGCTGATTTAAGGCTTCAGCAAACAACTCCCATACGGGGTCATACACCGTTTGATTATGTGTGTCGATCAACACAGTTTCGTCAGTATCACCATGCTTTCGCACCACTTCTGTATAACCCGCTAAATGGTATTGACCAATAGCTTTGCTATTGATGGCATTTATATATTCGTTGCTATCGCGCCCGATATTTGTGGCGCTCACGTGCACGTTATTGATATCCAATAGCAAACCACAGCCGGTAGTTTCAGCTAAGGAATTTAAAAACTCGGGTTCGGGTATTTGCAGCTGGTCAAATAAAAGATAATTTGATGGGTTTTCTACGAAAATTTGTCTCCCCAAAAAGGTCTGCATGTGATCGACGTGTTCACTCATAATTCCAAGCGCGTCCTCGTTCAATGGCAGAGGCAATAAGTCGGGTAGATGTCGGTGTGAATAGGCGCTCCATGAAAGATGTTCAGACACGAACAATGGATCTACTTCGTCTACTAACTCTTTGAGCTCAGACAGATGCTTTTGATTGAGGTTATCCGCACGCCCTAGTGAGAGCCCCACCCCATGCAAGGAAATTGGATACAGCTGTCGCAGTTCAAGCAATTTTTGGCGCGAAACAGATTCACCAAAATAGTTTTCAGAATGCGCTTCTAAAAAACTAAATTTCGGTTGCTGGTCAAATACCGGATCAAATAACTCTGGTCGAATGCCTATGCCTGATGTGCTGAGTTCTAACGTCATATCACTATTCAATTAACTATTATTAAGACCAGAATTTGAAAAATTAGCTTACTAAAAAATTTGCTGTTCGCTATAAATTATACTCGATAAAAAAGCCGTGGCCTGTATATACAAGCCACGGCTTTGCAACGTAATTAATATCGCTTGAGCGATACTAAGATTCTTTTTCTTTAGGTGCTTCTTTTACCACACCGCCAACGATTTTTTCACAAGTGCCTTCTGGTACGTAGATCCACTCGTTGGCATCGCCGTCAGTCTTAGCATAACCTGCACAACCGTGGCCATTTGCACCGCAATCGTTCTGCCCTGCTTTAGCAATGCCTTGACATTTTTCGTAGCCTTCTTTACCAGCATGCGATACGGCAGGGTTAGATAATAAAGCGGCTGCTAGTACTGTTGCCGCGGCGGCGGTAGTAGTTTTCATAGTCATGATAATATTCCTAAGTTATAAATAATTAGTAAGACAAATTAAAATACAGCGTATACGTAAAAAAGTGGCCCGATAAACCGAGCCACTTTCTACAAATTTGGAACTAGTTCTATTTAGCTAGCTTCATCTTCGATAGATTCACCATAACGATCAACTAGACGACCACCAACAACTGTTTCGTCAGTTTGCTCGGCTATTTTGCTACAAGCTTTAGCCAATTTCTTTTCTTTGGTGCCTTCAGGTGCTTCAGCATCACCAGCACAGATTGCTACGATGTTGCCACAGGTACCGTTAGGTACTTTAATCCATGCGCCAACCATGTTGTCTTCTTTAGCGTTACCTTGGCAAGAAATACCAAGAGACGTAACCGCACAGCTATTAGTGCCACCTTTAACTACATCAGCGCATTTTTCATGTTTTGCAGCTGACGCTACAGGAGAAACAGTCATAAGAGCCGCTGCTAGCACAGATGTTGCCACCGCAGTGCCCATAGTATTTGATGATTTTTCAATAATTTTGTTAGTTTTCATTTAGGTAAACCTCAGTTATTTAAGTTCAAAATGTTACGATATATAAAGAAACGACTAACTGCCAAAATCTTACATTTTTTTAGTCACAAAACGTTTTTCCTTACCAACTCATAATAAATTAGTAGAGCAATAAATAGCATGCAACCATCACTCGCTAATTCTGGCATTTACACGGTAGACGCATTGTACTATAGGCCAGAAATTGCCTCTATTCATTTAATTGAAGCGCAAAACCGCATCGCTATAATCGATACTGGCACTAATTATTCCATTAAGCAGATTAACAGGAGCTTAACAGAACTTGGTTTCAATTTTGAACACGTAGACTATATTATCCTTACGCATGTCCATCTAGATCATGCAGGTGGTGCAAGTGGGTTAATGGATTTGTGTGTAAACGCCCAGCTAGTGGTGCACCCCAAGGGTGCACGGCACATGATCGATCCAAGCAAACTCATTGCGGGCGCCACAGCGGTGTACGGTGAGGCTGAATTTAAAAAGCTGTACGGTAATATTGCCCCTATTGATGCTAAGCGTGTTATTCAACCCAGCAATGGCGAAACGATCGACTTAAACGGGCGATCACTGACCTTCATAGATACACCTGGCCATGCCTATCATCATCACAGCATTATTGATGAGCAAACAAATAGTATTTTTACTGGCGATACTATGGGAGTTGCTTACCGAGCGTTGCGCAATGATGATCACGCGTATGTAATGCTCTCGACCACGCCCGTGCAATTTGACCCCGCAGCATTGCATAACTCGATAGACAAGATCATGAGCTATGAGCCGGATACTCTGTATTTAACGCACTATAGTTCACTGACACCTACGGCGAAAATAGTGGCTGGTTTGCACGAACAAATTGAAGACTACATTATGTTGACTGAAAAAGCCGCCATGGCAGGCAACGAAATGGAGAATGTACTCACAGAGGAATTAACTGATTACTTAGTACGCCGTGGTCTTAATGAACTGGACAATCTTGATGAACAAACCGCACGCGATTGGATTAATATGGATGCAAAACTTAATGCTCAAGGTTTGGCATTTTGGTGGAACCATCGACGATCTTAGAGAGACTCAAGGGTCAAGGGTTTAATCGTCAAGTACTGAAACGGTTAGATCGTCTGAGACGCCCTCTAATACTTCTTCTAACTCCGCTTCGCCGAAGCCATCTGGCAAAGCCAGTGACAAATGGGCTCGAAATAAATCGTAACCAGCCATAGAGGCACTCTCACACTCTGTGTCCATATGCTCAATATTGACGTTTACGTCGCTCAACGCGCTGGTAATTTCTTCGACAATGCCGGGGCGATCATTCGCTTCTACAAGCATTTGAATAGACTCTATTTCATCTACATCCGCATCAAAGCCAAGTGAATTCTGAAACGTAACATGAATACCGTCTTTTTCTAAAACGGTCAATGCCTCAACAAGAGCTACCTTTTTTTGCTTTTCTATTGAGATATGCGCTATGCCAGCAAATTGCCCGCACAGTCTGGACAAGCTACTCTCTAACCAATTGCCCTGTTGCGATAACACAGTATCGGATAAGGCCTGAATAATACCTGGCCGATCTTTAGCAAATATGGTGATAATTATTTTTTCGGCGGACATCTTTTACCTTTTCTACTTTAAACCTTTTTACTTAAGAAGAACACGAGAGCATAGAACAGCCCACTTTGGTCTTTGCCCAATCGGGTCGTTTAGCAGCATAAATTTCATTTTCTGGCTGATCGTCGTAAGGCTTCCTGAACAATTGAAGTAAATCATTGATCATAGAGTAATCTCCTGTATCGGCCAGGTCGATGGCTTGTTGTGCTAAATAGTTACGAAATACATACTTTGGATTAGCCAAATTCATCGCCTTTCTTCGATCCGAGTGACTCAGTTCTTGCTTGGCCAAGCGCTGATGATAATCGGCAAACCAAGCGGCCATCTGGCTACGATAATCATCTGGTAATTCGTTTTGATAATACGCTTCTTTAATGGTTTCGAATGTCGGCACTGCCTCATTCGACAAATGCCGATAGAATAGTGTCATATCGGTTTCAACTTGGGCGAGCAAAGTTTCCAAACGCTCAAATAAAGTTTGATCGCCTTCGAGGTACTCCGAGAAACCAAGTTTGCTCGCCATCATTTCACACCATTGAGTTTGGTAATCGGTCTGATAAGCGGTTAATGCGGCCTCTAACGGATCTGTATCTTCAATCAACGGATATAAGCTATTGGCAAGCTGGTACAAATTCCATAACGCAATGTTGGGTTGTTGACTATAACGGTAACGGCGATTACCA
>CAZJWW010000155.1:0-5973 GCA_964549895.1 uncultured Gammaproteobacteria bacterium | reverse complement strand
GAAGAGGCGGCGGCGGTTTCCGTTTCCCAGGTGGTGGCGGAGGAGGCGGCGGCTTTAAGACGGGTGGAGGTTTTTAACTGTTACTATTGGTAGCCGCCGCGGTGCAGATATGCACTAAAAAGCCAGTGATTTACACTGGCTTTTTAGTGGCAATACGATTAATTGACCAGCATAAATTATGCGGCGTAGTTATTGGCGGCAAATTCCCAGTTCACAATTTCCCAAAAGTTTTTTAAGTACTCGGGGCGAGCATTCCGGTAATCTACGTAATAAGCATGTTCCCAGACATCCACTGTAAGTAACGGTGTAACGCTGCTATCGGTGACAGGCGTACCAGCATTGCCGGTGTTTAAAATTTCTAAATCACCATCGGCGTTTTTAACCAACCAAGTCCAACCAGAGCCAAAGTTACCTCCGGCGCTGGCTGTGAATTTTGTTTTAAATTCATCAAATGAACCAAACGCGCCGTCTATTGCACTGGCTAAATCGCCGTTGGGTGCGCCGCCGCCGTTCGGGCTAAGGCTGTTCCAATAAAAAGTATGATTCCATACTTGAGCCGCGTTATTAAATTGACCACCTTCACTGCTGCGAATAATATCTTCCAAGGAGGCGTTGGCTAGATCGGTGCCCTCAATCGCGGCGTTCAAATTATTCACATAGGCCTGATGGTGTTTGCCGTAGTGATAATCAATGGTTTCTTCAGAGATGTGGGGTGCAAGCGCATCTCGCGCATAAGGTAAATCGGGTAATTGAATTGACATCTAAAGCTCCTAAACTGTCGGTCAGTGTAATAATGTTTATCACCGCGAACGGTAGCATATTTCGATGACTTTTTGGTTACTTCATACAGGCTTTTTAGCAATCGAACGATAAACAATTAAATCTCAAGACTGGGAATAACTCAGTGTTTAATTTCGATAACCTCTTGTAAATTAATTACATGATTATCGACCAAAATTCAGGTAAAATTGAATAATATGTCGAAAAGCGTTACGAATATTCCCGTAAAAAGGCCAATTATATGAAAAATAATTACAAAATAAATAATGAGAATCGCACCAAAATTGTTGCCACCGTAGGCCCTGCGTCAGCTAGTGTCGAGGTCCTCGAAAAAATGATAAGCAATGGTTGTAGTGTTTTTCGAATCAACTTTTCGCACGGCAGTCATGAGTCACACGGCGAGTCAATTAGCAATGTCAGACAGGCCGCAATTAATCTTGGACAAAACGTTGCGATACTGGGAGATCTACAAGGACCTAAGATTAGGATTGGCGCTATTGTCGGAGAAAAAATTGATTTGACTGTAGATCAAGAGTTGCTGCTTGACTCTAATATTGACGACGAGTTGGGCGGCGTAGACGGCGTGAGCTATCGTTGCGATACTTTGGCAGAAAGCTGTGAACCCGGTCGAGTACTAATGTTGGATGATGGTCGTGTCCAACTAGAAGTGATTTCGGTTAAGGGCTACGCCATAAAAACCAAAGTGGTTGCCGGTAGTAAACTGTCATCTCGCAAGGGTTTAAATTTAAAAGGTGGTGGCCTCGCTGAAGACGCCTTAACCGAAAAAGATAAAAATGACATGGCTTTTGCGGCCGAACAAGACTTGGATTATTTATGTGTGTCTTTTCCAGCGGCGGCGCAAGATATGGAAGACGCGCGTGCCATGCTCGATTTTATAGGTTGTTCTTCAAAATTAATCGCAAAATTGGAGCGAGCGGAAGTGGTTGAAAATGAAGCCGTGATTGATCAGATGATTAATAGCTGTGATGGTGTCATGGTGGCTCGTGGCGATTTGGCCGTAGAAGTGGGTTTTGAAGCGGTAACGCCGATTCAAAAACAAATCATTCAGCGAGCCCGAACTTTAAACAAGCCCGTGATTGTCGCGACACAAATGATGGAAAGCATGATCGACAGTCCAGTGCCGACACGTGCTGAAGTCTCAGACGTTGCGAATGCGGTATTTGACTACGCCGATGCCGTCATGTTGTCTGCCGAGACCGCAGTGGGAGACTACGCGGTTGAGGTTATTAAGACAGTTTATGATGTGATCATTGCTACTGAAAAAAATTCGGCAACGCAAATTTCTAAACATCGTGTTGCCAGCAACTTTGAATTAGTAGATGAGTCCATTGCCATGTCGGTAATGTATTTGGCAAACCATTTTAAAGGTATTAAAGCTATTGTCTGTTTAACGGAGTCGGGCAGTACCGCTTTATGGATGTCTAGAATTAAAACGCATTTACCATTGGTTGCTATGTCGTCGAAACAACGCACTCGTAATTTGGTCGCGCTTTATAAGGGAGTTAAATCCGCGGTATTGCCGGCTGGCTCAGAGCGCGAAACTCAGATGGGCGATGTTATTAAGTATGTTCGTGGAGCGGTGGATTTGGAATCAGGTGATTACGTGGCGATAACGTTTGGCGATGTTGTTGGAGTAGATGGCCATACAAATTCTTTGAAAATATTAAGGGTGGATTAACCGTATGTGAAGGTCTTGAGCGATCTTGAATTCTAAAATAAGTTGCGTATAATTCCGCGATGGAAGATATTAAACAAGCACTCACCTTTGACGACGTTCTCTTAGCCCCCGCAAAATCCGCTGTTTTGCCTCGAGATGTCTCGCTTTCCACCCAACTCACTCAACAGATAAGCCTTGGAATTCCATTGCTGTCCGCAGCTATGGATACGGTTACCGAAGCGCGCATGGCGATTTGTATGGCCCAAGAAGGGGGCCTTGGTATTATCCATAAAAACATGTCTGCCGAGCTACAGGCAAAAAACGTTACTAAGGTAAAAAAATTCGAAAGTGGCGTGATTAACGACCCTATTACGGTATCGCCTACTACCAGTATTGGTGATGTGTTAGCACTGACGCGAAAGCATCGCATTTCAGGTGTGCCGGTGGTCGAAGGCGACAACTTGGTTGGCATTGTTACGGGCAGGGACTTGCGTTTTGAAACACGCCTTGATGAACCCGTATCGAAAGCCATGACCCAGAAAGATAAGTTGGTCACCGTAAAAGAGGGCGCGAGTAAAGCTGAAATTCAAGATTTATTACATGAGCATCGCATTGAAAAAGTGCTGGTCATCGACGGCAAGTTTCACCTAAAGGGCCTAGTCACTGTTAAAGATATTCAAAAGTCCAGTGATCATCCCAATGCCTGCAAAGACGACACCGGTAGTTTGCGCGTGGGTGCCGCCGTTGGTACTGGTGCCGACACTGACGAGCGGGCCGCGCTACTAGCAGACGCGGGTGCAGATGTAATTATTGTGGATACTGCGCATGGACATTCGGTTGGTGTTCTAGAAGCTGTTAGCCGTGTTAAACAAGCGCATCCTAACGTACAAATTATTGGTGGGAATATTGCCACAGCCGCTGCCGCTTTAGATTTGGTCGCAGCAGGTGCCGATGCAGTAAAGGTGGGCATTGGCCCAGGATCAATTTGTACTACTCGTATGGTAGCTGGAGTTGGTGTACCACAAATTACCGCAGTGTATGACGTAGCTCAGGCATTGAAAAAATCGGGTATTCCACTAATAGCTGATGGTGGCCTGCGCTTTTCTGGCGATATGGCAAAAGCCATTGCTGCTGGCGCTAATTGCACCATGATTGGTGGCTTATTAGCCGGTACTGATGAAGCGCCGGGCGAAATTGAACTGTATCAAGGTAGATCGTACAAGTCTTATCGCGGAATGGGTTCAATCGGCGCCATGATTGAAGGTTCTAAAGATCGCTACTTCCAATCCGACGAGCTAGAGTCAGAGAAATTAGTACCCGAAGGTATTGAAGGCCGCGTGCCATACAAAGGCCCCGCAGTAAATATTGTGCATCAATTGATGGGTGGCTTGCGCTCTAGCATGGGTTATACAGGCAACACCAGTTTGGTTGAAATGAGAGAAAATTGTGAGTTTGTAAAAATTACCAATGCCGGGGTAAAAGAATCTCATGTTCATGATGTCACAATAACCAAAGAAGCACCGAATTACCGCAGTTAAACTCGCAATTAAACCAAAGCAGCAAATTTATATAATTCCTAACTTATGGCGGCGAATATACATGAGGATAAAATCCTCATTCTTGATTTTGGTTCTCAATACACGCAATTAATTGCCCGTCGTGCGCGTGAGCTGGGGGTGTACTGCGAAATTTGGGCTTACGATAATGATATTGAGACAATCAAAGGTTTTGCACCAAAAGGGGTGATTTTATCCGGTGGCCCAGCCACCGTAACTGAAAACCACACACCGCGTGCGCCACAAGGCCTATTTGAGCTAGGTATTCCAGTATTAGGTATTTGCTATGGACTGCAGTGCATGGCTGAGATGTTAGGCGGTGAAGTATCCACGTCTGACAAGCGCGAATTTGGCCACGCTGAAGTACAGGTTTCTGCTGACAATTCTTTACTTACGGAAGCAACTCAAAATGTCTGGATGAGTCATGGTGACAAAGTCACGAACGTTCCAGATGGTTTCAAAGTAATTGCCACGTCAGCGAATGCACCACTCTGTGCTATCGCAGATGAATCACGACGCTTCTACGGCGTGCAATTTCACCCAGAAGTAACCCACACTCAGTACGGCGAAGACTTACTAAGTCGTTTTGTGCATGACATCTGTGACTGTGGTGACAGTTGGTCGGCGAGCAATATTATTCAAGATTGTATCCAACAAGCCAAGGATCAGGTTGCCGACGATCACGTGATTTTAGGTTTGTCTGGGGGGGTGGATTCATCCGTGGTTGCTGCTTTATTGCATCAGGCAATTGGTGATCAGCTTACCTGTATTTTTGTTGATAATGGATTATTGCGTAAAAACGAAGGCGACCAAGTTATGGAAACCTTCGCTGAAAATATGGGTGTCAGAGTTATTCGAGTAGACGCCGAACAACGTTTTTTGTCAGAGCTCGCGGATGAAGCTGAACCGGAAACCAAGCGTAAGATTATTGGTCGCGTTTTTGTGGAAATTTTCGAAGAAGAATCGATGAAAATCAAAAATGCCAAATGGCTGGCACAAGGTACTATTTATCCGGATGTGATTGAGTCAGCGGCTTCCAAAACTGGTAAAGCGCAGGTGATTAAATCACACCATAATGTGGGCGGCTTGCCCGACGATATGGAATTGCAATTACTCGAACCCTTGCGCGAATTATTTAAAGATGAAGTACGCAAAATTGGATTAGAGCTAGGATTGCCTGCCAAAATGATTAACCGTCATCCTTTTCCTGGACCAGGCTTAGGGGTGAGAATTTTAGGCCAAGTCAAAAAGGAGTACGCCGATTTATTGCGCGAAGCCGATGCTATTTTTATGGAAGAGCTATATGCAACAAATTGGTATGAAAAAACCAGCCAAGCGTTTGCCGTGTTTCTGCCAGTGAAGTCAGTAGGCGTATTGGGTGATAATCGAGCCTATGATTATGTGATTGCGTTACGTGCCGTAGAGACCATTGATTTTATGACCGCCACCTGGGCAGAGATTCCTTACGACGTGTTGGGCAATATCTCAAACCGTATCATTAATGAAGTGCGGGGCATTAGTCGGGTTACCTACGATATTTCAGGCAAGCCACCGGCGACTATTGAGTGGGAGTAGATCCTTTATAAAACCCGCCGCAGGCGCTTGAGTAGGAGTAGTTCTTTAACACACCCGCTGCGGGTGCTTACTTACTCTTTTCCATAAATATTTGATTTAAAATAGTTTTTTATAAATTCGACCATAGGCCCTCGTCGAGCTAGTTATTCATATGCTATGCTATTCAATCGTATCGTTTGGAAGGATATAAAAGGAATGCCGCCGCTTTCTCCCCGCAAAAAAAGTTGCCTCGCCTTGGCGATAGCGCAAAGTTTAAATCTCGCCGCCGCGCAGGCGGCAACGATTGAAGTTACCTCGAGTTTTGACGATGGCGTTGGTTGCACATTGCGTGACGCCATTTTTACCGCAAATGGTGGGCCTGGGTTCAATCAAAACAACGGTTGT
>CAZJWW010000154.1:0-6015 GCA_964549895.1 uncultured Gammaproteobacteria bacterium | reverse complement strand
ATACTTATGGCCCGGTGAGACGTTTTCCATAGGTACAAAGCTCCATTTCATGCCGGTGGGGAATCCGGCACCACCACGTCCACGCAGATTCGAGTCCTTAACTGTTTGTAAACAATCGGCTGGGGACATTTCAGTGACTGCCTTCTTCATGGCCACGTAGCCATTATTGTTTTCGTAGGCGTCTATCCCCACAGCGTCACGGTTCGCGTTGATGTTTTGAGTAAGTGGATTAGTAATCATGATGCTCTTAACTCTTATTAGACTGTTTACTACTGGCTTTTAGTATTTGGTCGATCTTGGCTTCGTCTAAATCCTGATGCAGATCATCGCCGACCATCATTACTGGCGCTCTATCGCAAGCGCCCAAGCAGGGTGCGGGTAAAAACGTGTAGCGATCGTCTGCCGTGGTCTCGCCCAATTTAATATCCAAACGTTGACTGATATGTTGCTGCAGCTGGTCGTAGCCTTTAATCCAACAGGTGACGCTGTCACACAAAGAGATCACTTTTTCTCCCACTGGACGACGATAAATTAGATTGTAAAAAGTGGCGATGCCGTCTAATTCTGCCGCGGACATATCTAAATAATCAGCAAGTGCTTTGAGGCTGTCGTCTGACACCCAGCGGTGATGTTTTTGCACAATTTTTAAAGCATCAATCGCCACCGCCGAGCGATACGGCGCATGTGAAATTTCATGATCTATCTCTGCCAGTTCGGCGGCAGTGAGGATATTAGAAACTTGTTTGTCTGTGCTCATCGTTTTTTAGTAATTGTGAATGCTTAGCGGTCTACGTCCGCCATTACAAAATCAATGCTGGCTATAATTGCGATCAAATCGGGAATCATTAAGCCATTACTGATTAATGGTATTTGTTGTAAGTGTGGAAAAGACGGCGTGCGGATGCGGGTTCGATACGACATAGTGCCGCCGTCACTAATCAAGTGATAACTGTTCAAACCTTTGGTTGCCTCTACCGGTATACAGGCTTCGCCAGCCGGAATAGCAGGGCCCCAACTACTATTTATAAAGTGGTGTATGAGGGTTTCTATATCTTGCATGGTGCGTTCTTTAGGCGGCGGTGACGTTAGTCTATGATCACTTTTGTACGGACCTTCAGGCATATTGTCTAAGCACTGACGTACAATATTTAGGCTTTGACGAATTTCCTCGACCCGCATTACCGCACGCTCGTAACAATCACCTTTATCACCAACTGGTACCTCGAACTCGAATTGGTCATAGCCACTATAAGGTCGTTGCTTGCGCAAGTCCCAGTCGACGCCAGTCGCACGTAAATTAGGCCCAGTGACTCCCCAATCAATGGCTTCTTGCGATGAGTATTTTCCAATACCAATGGTGCGCGCTTTAAGAATGCTGTTTTGCATTGCCATTTTTTCGTAGTGATCTAAACGCTTGGGCATGGCGTCGATAAACTCTCGCACCATGGTGTCCCAGCCTTTGGGCAGATCGGCGGCCACGCCACCTATGCGAAACCAAGCTGGGTGCATACGACCACCGGTGATGGCTTCAATAATGCCAAACAATCGCTCACGGTCGGCGAACATATAAAATACCGGCGACATTTGCCCAACGTCTTGCGCAAAGGTGCCATAGAACACCAAATGACTTGAGATGCGAAACAATTCCGACAACATAATGCGAATGACTTTAGCTCTGTCGGGGACGTCGATGCCAGCCATCCGCTCCACCGACAAGCAGTAGGGCAGGTTGTTCATCACCCCACCCAGGTAATCGATTCGATCGGTGTAGGGCATATAGGAAGGCCAAGATTGGCGTTCACCCATTTTTTCTGCACCACGATGGTGATAGCCGATATCAGGCACAGCATCCACCACTACTTCGCCGTCGAGTTGCAGAGCAATTCGAAATACACCATGCACACTGGGGTGATTGGGGCCGAGATTTAAAAACATGTACTCGGTGCCATCTTTACTGGCTTGCATGCCCCATTCTTCCGGTCGAAAACGTAAGGCTTCTTGTTCTTCTATCAGCTTGGCTTCGTCCATGCTGAAGGGCTCCATTTCGGTGGCCCGTGCAGGGTGATCCTTACGCAAAGCGTGCCCCTGCCAAGTAGGAGGTAAAAGAAGGCGATACAAGTTGGGATGATCAGTAAACTTAATGCCAAACATGTCCCAGGCTTCGCGTTCATACCAATTAGCATTCGGCCAAATAGCGGTGACGCTCGGTGCTTCGGGATTGTTTTCAGGGGTGGCAACTTTGAGTCTAATTTCGCAATTGTTTTTCAGCGAAAGTAGATGATAGACCACCGTAAATGCCGAATCAGGTTGGCCGTCTCGATGGGTTCGCAAGCGTTCGTCAATGCCAAACAGATCATACAACATCTCGTATTCGGCTTTGAGATGTTGTAGCACCTCAATTAATTTATCGGCTTTGCACCAAAGGGTGGGCATGCCGTCGGCAGTGGACTGAACAACAAAGGTATCCGCACCAAACTTTTGGATGAGCTCATCCACGCTGGTGTGATCCACTTTTTGTTCAACTGCCTGCATATGCATTCCTGAATTTAGATGGTTTAGTTTTTTCTAATACTTAAATTACTTCTTTTCTTTCCTTTACAAATTTTCTACTGAATACTATTGCTTAATCCGCTGTTGTTTCGGCAGGCGTCAGCCTGTCGCTTCATTATCTATTTGGATTATTGCTACTAATTTACTGCTTGTTTACTTAACTACTACCCTAATACCTATACTTCTGTTGGCGGCCGATAAACAGTCGCTTGATTTCGTTCTTCTTGCAATTTGTCTCGTTGGCTTGGCATGTCTGCCTTAATAGTTTGTTGATCTCCGGCCACCCAGCTTAAAGGCCTTCTTTCTTGCTTGATGGAATCTTGCAACATCATCAAACCTTGCATTAATGCTTCAGGGCGTGGCGGACAGCCAGGCACATACACATCAACTGGAATGAATTTATCTACACCTTGTACCACACTGTAAATGTCATACATGCCACCTGAATTTGCGCAAGAACCCATGGAAATAATCCATCGTGGCTCTAACAACTGATCGTATAAGCGTTGTACCACCGGGGCCATTTTACGAAATACCGTACCGGAAATAACCATTAAATCGGCTTGGCGTGGTGTGGCTCTAATTACTTCGGAGCCGAATCGGGCAATGTCATGGCGAGAGGTAAAAGACGTGGCCATTTCCACATAGCAGCAAGATAAGCCAAAATTAAATGGCCATAGAGAATGTGCTCGCCCCCACGCGATCATGTCTTCTAATTTTGCGAATGCAACATTTCGTTTAACCATTTCCTCGATCATGTCATCGCTTGGTCCAACCGATGATGATTCTTCAGGTCGAGTAAGATTCCAATCCATCAACTATTCTCCACACTTTGATTAGAGGCGGTTTTACTTGCAGGGGTGACAGGATCTAGGGTCACTGGGGTAAGTGTCGCGGTCGGTGAAGTGGGTGCTAGACCTGTGCGTGATTTAACACCCCAATCTAAGGCTCCAGATCGCCATTCATAGACTAAGGCAATTACCAGCACAGCAACGAAGACCAAAATGGCAGCATAACCTTGCCAACCCAGCTCGAAGAAAGCGATGGCCCAAGCGAAAATAAATACCGTTTCTAAATCGAAGATCACGAAGAAAATCGCGATCAAATAAAAGTCTACTGAGATTCTAGCCTGTGCGCCGCCCACCGAAACCACGCCGGATTCAAATGGATCATTAGTAGAGTCGTTGGTTCTTTGTTGACCGAGTAAATAGGAAAGACCAAGCATTGTTAATACCAGAGCACCAACCGCGGCGAAGTAAACCACGAACGGCCACAACTCTAGTTTTGAAACTTCGCTTAGTGCAACTTCGCTCAACCTTTTAAACCCTCTCTGGAATCATAAAAAATGTGCAGTTTAACAACCTAAAAAAACGGTTGAATTAACGATCTATAGACTTTACCCGCGGAAAAATAATTTTGGTAATTGACGAAAACCTTAACCATCTTTTTCTAATAACGCAAGCGTTGATTTACTCATGTCTACCTAGGTCAATATTAGATGAATCATGATTGCCGCTCAGGCAGTTTTAAGTTGCACTATTTTTGCTGCAATATTTGCGGTTTGTTTAGTGTAAGCCATACAGATGAGCGCGTTCTCTTTTGTAAAGTTTCAACATAATTTCTATTTTTGATTTATAAAATAAACAATGAGATAGAAACCATTATTAAGATCATTTATCTGTTTATGGTGAGCATTTTCTGGGCCTTATTATTAACCTAAAGCCGCTTAGTTTATTCTTCGCAATCCTGCGATTTGCCCTGGTCAAGATTGGCCATTAAATCATCAGTCAGTAGTGAATAATTCCATCAACAATTGTCTAAAAAATGATCAACAAAGCCGTCATGTCATTTGGTATTCGGTTTAATATTCAGATTTGCGTGGCATGCGTGCTCACTAAGTCATGAAATATCAATTGTTAAGAGCGCAAATTTTGAGAAAAAATGAGCAAAAATTCTTTACTATTTGCAGTGGACTTTGAGTTAAAAATGCCATCGAAATGTTGACCCTTTAACTTAGTTTTTCAACTGATGTTTTTTAACAGATGTTTTTCAGTTGATGTTCTTCAAGTTGGAATGCGTCAGAAAATATCCCTAGATAGGCGTTTTTAAATGGGTCGCGCGCGAGCCAACCGCAAGCAATCGTAAATAATTGTTTAAATACCTGACATTGTCATAAGTTCGACACATGTTGCTTGCATATTTGTATATTCAAATTTTAATTAACCAACGTAAAACGTAAATAATTTCAAATATGCAAGAAGTCAAAACTAATAGTGATTTAAAAAAAGAAATGTACGGAATATCACGGATAGACGATGACCGTTACCGCACGCACGCTTGGCGTGTAAGTTTAATTAGACGAGGAAAACGATTAGTAAAGAATTTTACTGATAAGCGTTATGGTTCGCGCGAAGAATCGCTTGCTCAAGCAAAAATTTATCGAGACCAATTGGTCATCGAATATCCACCGATCTCACGTAAGGAGTTTAGTAATGCAAAACGCCGTAACAATATTAGTGGCGTCACGGGGGTTTACCGATATGCCAAACCGTATCATTTAAGCGATGGAACCGAAAAGGCGCTATGGTATTGGGAAGCAACCTGGCCTGGCAGTGACCAAGGCAAAAGCATGAGTCGCTCTTTCTCTATTGCCAGATATGGCGAATATAAAGCTCGTCAGCTGGCGATTGATGCTCGTGAGCATGGATTAAAGACCGTTAAAGGGGCCTATTGGTCGGCTGCACGCGGAGAACTTGTTGCTTAAAAGAGAGGCGCTGAAAATAAGTGCCCAAGGAAGGTGAATAAAAGGGTTCGACAATTCGTGGGATGGCCACACATTGATTGTATACTAATGCTTTAAATCATCGGTGACAGATAGTGAGCGGTAAAAAAACATTAGTCGAATTGTTTGAGACACTCCCTCAGATCGGTAAAGTCGAATGGATTGGTGTTCGGCCGGCAAGAAGGGAATCCATGAACGTGCTTGAAAGCGTGGAGGCCGATACCGAAGCTGGTTTAATCGGTGATCGCTATGCTGGTCGCAGTGGTCAGCGACAAGTAACCTTGATTCAATACGAGCATTTACCCGCAATGGCTTCGATGTTAGGCATAGATGAAGTTGATCCGGCCTCGTTAAGACGCAATATCGCGGTATCGGGGATTAATCTGTTAGCGCTAAAAGATAAGCAGTTTAGTATTGGTGATGCATTATTAGAGTACACCGAGCTCTGCCATCCCTGTTCATTTATGGAAGAAACGTTTGGGGCAGGGGGCTATAACGCTGTGCGCGGGCACGGCGGGATAATGGCTCGCGTTGTTCGGTCGGGATCGATTCGGCTGTCTGACGAAGTACGTTCAGTATTGTCTGATTAAGCAAATTTTTAATGCGGTTAGTAGAGAAAAGCACCTCTAAGATTTTACGTTTGATAGTGTATTAGTTTGCGCGATGAAGGCTTAACGGATTAA
>CAZJWW010000153.1:0-6078 GCA_964549895.1 uncultured Gammaproteobacteria bacterium | reverse complement strand
ATCATATACTAATAAATAGAAAATGGCAAACAGCGCTATTAATATCAGTGAGTAATACCATCCAATACGGGTAGGTAAAATATACAGATCTCGGCGGCCTATGGTGAAATCGGGCATTAAATTAAATGTACAGGACTCTCATTTTCATAAAATTTTCGTTTCCCGCGACGCTCATTTTCAATAATTCTTAAGCTATAAAACTTCAGTTTGCTTAATGATTTCCTCTAATTCGCCAGTGGAGTCCGCTCCATCGTTACAATGCAAGCGGTGTGCCGCGGTATAAGGCGCAAGAATTTTTATGTCTTCGGGCAGAACTGCGTCGCGCTTTTCAATCAAGGCCAGAGCTTTTGCCGCCTGCAACCACTGTAGACCGGCACGTGGAGATAAGCCTGTTACAAATTTTGCTGAGTTGCGAGTATTGGCCAAGAGTTGCTGCAAGTAGTCAACAATCGCTTGACTGACATGTATTTGATTAACCTGTTGTATTAGAGCAGGCACATCACCAGCATCGAATACGGATGAGGGTTTTTGATCACTACGTTTGCTGCCTTGGCTTAGTAATAATTCACGTTCGAACTCGGCACTTGGATAGCCAAGCGAAATACGCATTAAAAATCTATCCAATTGCGATTCTGGTAGAGCGAAGGTGCCACTTTGCTCCAGTGGGTTTTGCGTGGCGATAACAAAAAATGGATCGTTTAGATCAATTTGCTTACCTTCTACTGATACTTGTTGTTCTTCCATTGCTTGTAGTAGGGCGCTTTGCGTCTTGGGCGTAGCGCGGTTAATCTCATCAGCTAGCAAAATTGATGTGAAAAGAGGGCCTTTCTTAAAATGAAACTTTTTACTCTCTATGTCGAATATCGTCATTCCAATAACGTCAGTGGGCAGTAAGTCGCTGGTAAATTGTACTCGCTTGAAGGGTAAGCCAAATAAATCAGCCAGTGCATGCGAGAGAGTGGTTTTTCCAACTCCTGGTATATCCTCAATTAATAGATGGCCCCTTGCCAGCAAACAAACCACCGATAGTTTAGTGGCGAGCGGGTTGCCGAGGATAACCGAATTAAGGTGCTCAAAAAGTACGTCAAGTTTTTGCATTATCTTATTATGTTTGTTTAGAGCGAGCCATCCAACGCAATAACGGAATGTGATGACGATTATTGTTAATAAGGCTGTCAATCAGTTCATTGTTGTGACTCATATGTTGCATCAAAGTTATTTGATCGCGTTTGGCACAAACCAATAACTCATCACCCATTTCAAGTGGGTGGTCGTCCGTGGGCAATAATTCACTTAGGCTATTTCGTTGTAATAACAATGGTATGCAGTCGGCTTTGGGTAATAAATTGTTATGGGTAATATCGGCTATTGTTAAAGACCTGCCGGCCTCGATATGGCGTGCCAACGCAGGCGCATTTTTGTTATCAATTATTAGTCTGTATGTAACTGGTTGCGTGTTACCCGTTAAGTGATTTACTTTATTAATCAAATTTTCGGTATCACTTTGACTAAGACTATTTGAGTAACGCACAAAGTTGGTCACCAGTGGTCTGGAAATAAGTGTCAGCACCTCATTCGCCACAACTTGGCTACGACGCATAATATAGTCGCACTTCGCGACTACGAATAAGGAATGATTGGCTTCTTTACTAACGCGTCCAATGGTCACTAGTTTTTTATTGAGTTGTTTGGCTGTTATTAAAATAGATAAATTATTTGCATCGTCATTGCTGGCTGCGATAATTACGCTTGCCTCTTTAATGCCGGCTTCTATCAGCGTTTTGGCTTCGGTCCCGCGGCCTTGAATGGCATTGGCAGGCGCCCGGTTTTCTTTCGGGTCAATATCCACTACGAGCAAGTTAACTTCTTGGCTATTCAATTCAGTATCAAAAGCGCTTTGAATAGCTTTTCCGAGACGACCATAACCGCAGAGCACCCAGCGACCTTTTGGCAGCCCTTGTCTAGCGATATCGTTGGCAATGTGTACCGCGCTATGTTGGTTGATACACCAGTTTTGTACTCGATGCAGTAGAGGGTTATCTGTTAGTAAGTTGAGTCGCCGAGCAAAGGTGTTAAACGGATTGACAATAGCATCGGTACCGAATGAAGCCATGTTTTCGGCTTCATCTTCAATTTCAGAACGACAAATGACTCTTATTTGCGGTTTCATTAATTTACTAACTACCGCCACTTGCAAATTAGTATGATCGTTGTGAGTAACCGCAATAATGCCGTCGCAATGAGCATTATTGATCCCAGCGGCAATCAAACTTTGGGGCTCGATCGCATCGGCATTAAGAACGATTGGAACAGTTGCTAGATTTTGTAATTCTAGAGCCCGAGTTTTCTCTGCATTGTTTTCAATAACAACGGTTTGCAAGCCTAATTCAGACAAGCCACGATTTATTAGCGCTCCAGTCGCCCCATAACCACAAATAATGTAAAAAGTTTGATCGATACGACGAATACTTCTTTCAAATACACCGCGCGCAAGGGCATTTTGAAAGGTCTCATCCTGTAACAACCTGAGCATATTACCAATAGCATATAACCACGCAATGACCGAGGTATAAATGCAAACCAATACCCAGGCACGTTGCGTGTCGGTAAACGGATATGGAATCTCGCCAAAGCCAATAGTGGTGCCCATAAAGCTGACAAAGTAAAAGGCATGAAAAAAGCTCATTTTCCAGGCCTGACCGTTAGGGTCTACCCCTGGAATCAAGGTCATGCCTAATGTCGCGATAGCATAAATCGCAATTAGCAGGATCAGCGGCGTACGCATGCGCCGCAGTACTAAAAAGAAAATGTCAGACATTAATTGTTTTTGTTTGGTCAGATTCTCAGCCGTTCTTGATTTATCGCCGAATTTGACTGGTCTCAATAATCAGCAATATCACAGAGAGTAAATTGGCTATCAATGCGCCCCCAGCCAGTGATGTGATGCTGGCCATCGTAGCAGGACTAACTGTCCCCATAGTGCCTTGAGAAGCATACCCCCATGTCAGTGCCGCCGCTATTAATTGCAAATCTACTACCAGGCTTACGGCCAATACAGTTGACCCAAATTGCGTGCGATCACCGAATTTCATAATGGTGCAGATTAAGCTCACCACCAGCGCGCCGAAAAGTTCATAGGGATGATGGTGCGCCGGATCCGTAAAATCACCAATAAAGAACCCAAAATTCAATGACAAGGCTAGTATTATAAAAAAGGCGAATATTACTTTTTCGAGATTCATGTTTTGGTCTCCGGTCAGGATGCTTAGTTATTTTAACGGGGTTTTGCCATCACATTTAGAGCGTATCTGCCCAGCATGAGCTAATCCATTTTATTTAGAATTAGTCAGTTCTGAATGGCTGAATATATTCGGCAAACTTCCGATAATCTCGGCTGCAAGCTTATCACAACCATTGGCATAGATTGGCAATCAAATTAACGTAAGAATCAATCATGGATAGCTGTGATTTTATTTTTTGATTTAGCCCTTTTGAGGGCAACTTCACTTGCCCAGACAATGCAAAGTTGTATAATTAGCGCCCGTCAGAGTCAGCTTCACTTTCGCTATATATATGGAGTGTTTTCAACCGCCAATTGTGGACTGATCAAGCAGTAAAGTGGCATTATAATTGCGATGCTTATTGCCATCGCTTAGTTATAAAAAGCTATATATTAGTCATATTGAGCAGTATGTATAGAAAAAAATTAATAGTCGGAAAATTGAAATCCGACGCTAACTCAAACCATAAGTCTGGCCTTAGATGGGCCAATATGGCGAGGTAAGCTTTTGTTTTATAAAATTAAGAAGGGCCTTGAAATACCGCTCCGTGGTCGCCCTGACGAACGCATTGATGAGGCGGCTGATAGCCATTCAGTTGCCGTTCTTGGTAACGATTATGTTGGTTTGAAACCAACGATGATGGTGGCTTCAGGCGATACGGTTAAAGTGGGCTCGCCACTATTTGAAGACAAAAAGAATCCTGGCGTAATAGTCACTTCGCCTGCGAGTGGCACCATTGCTGCGATTAACCGTGGAGCCAAGCGTGCCTTGATTTCGGTAGTTATTAACGTTGAAGGTAATGGTTCTGAGCAGTTTATCTCCAATGAAGAGCTTGAAAATGCCGATTTCAGCGCCGAACAAGTCAGAGAAAATTTGCAAAAAGCGGGTTTATGGGTGGCGTTTCGGGCTCGTCCTTATGGCAAAGTACCTAACGTTGATGCGGTCCCCAATTCCATTTTTGTGAATGCCATGGATACTAATCCGTTGGCTGCGGAGCCTTCATCAATCATTAATGAGTCGGCGAGGGAGTTTGCTGAAGGCATCAATATTTTAAGTAAGTTCGGAGCCCCAGTTTATGTTTGCCAGGCACCGGATGCCACCTTACCGAAGCTCAATGCACCTAATGTACAGATCGCTAAATTCGCCGGGCCACACCCTGCGGGACTAAGCAGTACACATGTACACAATATCGACCCAGTCAACGCTAAAAAATCCGTTTGGACTATTGGCTATCAAGATGCTATTACCATTGGCAAGCTTTTTAGCATAGGCCACTTGGACGTGACGCGTTATGTTGCGGTTGCGGGGCCATTAGTGAATTCGCCACGTATATTTGCCACTCGCATGGGCGCCAATGTGAGTGAGTTGATACAAGGTCGCACCACTGACGGCAATAAACGAGTCATCAGTGGTTCGGTGCTTAATGGTCATGAAGCCGCCGGTGAAACCGATTATCTGGGGCGCTATGATAATCAGGTTTCTATTATCGAAGAGCATGAAGACCGAGAATTCATGGGCTGGATAACGCCTGGAGCGACCAAGTTTTCCGCTCTGAATGTATTTGTTTCGAGCTTGTTTAAACCCAGATCGTACAATATTACTACCTCTCAATACGGGAGCCCTCGGGCAATAGTGCCAATCGGCGTATTTGAAAAGGTCATGCCTTTGGATATATTAGCGACGCCATTAATTAAATCCATATTAGTGAAAGACACTGATTCTGCCCAACAACTTGGCTGCCTAGAATTAGTTGAAGAAGACATGTCGTTATTGTCGTTTGTTGACCCTGGAAAACACGATTTTGGTCCAGTTTTGCGTTCCACCCTGATTCAAATAGAGAAGGAAGGCTAGATTTATGTCGTTTTTACGTCGAACGCTTGACGGTATTCACCCCCATGTTACGGGTGAGGGTAAGTACAAGCAATTTTATGCACTGTATGAAGCCGTTGACACGATTTTTTACACGCCAGGAGATGTGAACACTGGCCGCAATCACGTTCGTGATGGCATCGATCTTAAACGCGTAATGATATACGTATGGATTGCTGCGATGCCATGTGTCTTGATGGGCTGTTACAACGTTGGATTGCAAGCGAATCAAGTGATGGCGAGTATGGGGCTTACAGAGGTTGTTGGCTGGCGTGGCGAAATTTTGGCCTTTTTGGGCATTGGCAATGATCCGAGCAGTATATTCGACAATTTTTGGCATGGTTTTTGGTATTGGTTTCCGATTTACGCCACCGTATTTATTGTGGGTGGTTTTTGGGAAGTATTGTTTGCTTCAATTCGCGGTCATGAAATTAATGAAGGTTTCTTTGTTACATCAATTCTTTTTAGTTTAATCGTGCCGGCTTCGCTGCCATTATGGCAAGCGGCGTTGGGGATCAGTTTTGGTATTGTAATTGGCAAAGAAGTGTTCGGTGGTACTGGTAAAAATTTCTTAAATCCAGCGCTTACCGCCAGAGCATTTTTGTATTTTGCGTATCCGGCCCAACTTTCAGGTGACGCGGTATGGGTCGCCGTAGATGGCTACTCTGGTGCCACTGCTTTAAGTGTGGCGGCTACCGGCGGTGTGCAGGGTTTGGCAGATGCAGGCTTCACCGTTTCACAATCTCTTACGGGATATATTGCTGGTTCCATAGGTGAAACCTCACTGATAGCTATTGGCATTGGCGCCTTATTTTTGCTGGCGACTAAAGTAGCGTCGTGGCGCATTATGCTCGGTGTCATTCTCGGCGTTATCGCCACCAGCTTGCTGTTTAATATTATTGATAGCGAAACTAACCCGATGTTTTCA
>CAZJWW010000152.1:0-6107 GCA_964549895.1 uncultured Gammaproteobacteria bacterium | reverse complement strand
TTTTTAAGCAAATATAATCGCGGTTCTGATTTGAACTATTTAATCGCCAAATTCCGAATAGATTTATTATCAGCGGGCTTATCGAGCTTAAATAGCCAATTATGATGCATCACTTCCTTCAGTCATTAGTTACGTGAAAATTCGGTTTCAGGCGCCTGCTGAGGGCAGTTTCAGCGTATAAATTCCAGCGGTACTTACAATTTTACCCAATAGCCCTCTTTCTAGAGTCTTTATGAAGCATCGCAGCAAAGAACGCTTGGGGGTTTTATATCCCTTACTTACAAGGGCATGGGAACCTACATACGGCCGTTTTATCAGTTCTAACCTTCTGATTTATATGAATTTTAGGAGTTTAAACGCTAGAATGGTTTAGCTAAATTTGCGAGGGATAACGGTGGTTTTGTTAAGGCTAAAAGGCAAAAAAAAGCGGTTATCACGCCATGATAGTGAGTTGAGCGCGTGATAACCGTTTACATTACAGTTAAATATTGAGGATATTTAAATCTGTACTACTTACTACTTACTACTTTTACTACTTTTACTACTTTTACTACTTTTACTGCTTAAAACTTGGCACTCTTAAGAGCGCTTCTTATTGTCTGTAGTTTTATTTTCTGTAGCTTCGGTTAAAGCTGCTACTATTTTTATAAACTACTTACTACTTTTAAAAGAGATTGAAGCCGGGTAATGCTTCAATTCTTTCTATTTTTACAGCTTAAAGCCAGGGCGGCTGTAAGCTGCTACTAACATGAAGTCCGGGTAAGACTTCGGGGTACTGCTGTGAAGTCCGGGTTAGAGACTTCTATTCTGAAATCCGGGTTAAAGATTTCATTTGTGAAGTCCGGGTTAAAGACTTCAGGAGAATTCGTTCAATACTAGCTATAAACTGGGCTTGTATCGCGGGTATGAAGCTTACGTAACCACGTATAACCAGCTTCTTGCATAAAATTTGTTATAAGCTTTCGTGTTTCAAGCTTTTCAGTATTTGCGTATATTTCGATTAATTCGATTCCAGCATCATTGGTAATAAAGTCATTGCTCAGCAAACTTTCCTGATACTTAGGCTCTACATCTAGAATCTGTTTCAATATTGTTACCATTGCACTGTTGACTATCATATTCCGCTCCCTTTAAGAGTATTAAAATTAAAAGTGATATCATCACTTGTTACCCGTCTTTGTCGCTCAGTAACCGTCGGTGACTGTGCGCTACAACCCTTTTATACGTCAGCGATCGAAAACCTAGCAAGTCTTTTCTCGTTTTTTTTCAAAATCATAAAAATAATCATAAGTTATTGAAATAATTGAATAAAAAGTCTCTGACAATTTGTGTCATGGACACTAATTTTTGTCATTTAACTGACAATATCCGTAAATTTATTGACAGATTTTGCACTAAAGCACAAGTTTTACACTTGTAAATTAAAATATCAGTATAAGATCCACCGTCGTTTTCTCAGACCCAATGCACACACATTCGATTCGTAAAGATGTTCAATAACAAAATCAAAGTGGTTGGTTTGCTAATGGCAATAGTTGTTTTTCTTACTATTGTCTACTTATTTCGTGATGTTTGGAGTTTTAGCCAAATAAAGGCACATGCGAGCGAATTGATGCTGTATGTAGAGCAAAATCGGTTAAAAGGTATGTTTATCTTTATTTTGGTCTACTATGCGCTGTGTTCGATTCCATTTCCCTTTGTAAGCGTGCTAACAATGCTATCTGGCTTCTTATTCGGGATCGGCCCCGCGCTGCTCATAACTTCTTTTGCTAGCGCTCTGGGGGCATGCACCTTATTTGTGATTACGCGTTATTTTATTGATGATTGGGTGAGGAAAAATGTAACGCCACGTTTTGAAACGTTGCAACTTAGCGCGGATTCAAATGATTTTTGGGCCGCGTTCAGCATTCGATTGGTGCCTGGCATGCCGTTTTTCGTTCCCAGTATGGCCTTGGCTCTTACCAATCTCTCCTTAATTAAGTTTTATAGTTCTACTCAATTAGGTTTATTTGTAACTATATTCGTTTTTGTGAACGCCGGGAGCAGCCTATCTAACATCAATTCAGTCAGCGATGTGTTCAGCCAAGAGTTGATTGTCGCTATGCTGTTGCTTGCAATTTTACCATTCACGATCAAAGCTCTGGCCAACTTTATTAAAAATCGCTCGCCTCAGGCCTAGCCGACATTACTTGTCTTTGACTTAGTTCCTATTACTGTTATCGGATACTATTAAGTTGGCAATTGTATGAATTCTTGCAATTTTGGCTGAGCGAGTACTATTCCTAAGCATCTTGCATTGTCATCGTCTCAAAGTTACTGTCTCAAAGCGCGTACAAGGGCTCTAGTCACTACTTTAAGCCAGATTGATCTAGCAGTGGATTAAGGATGTTTACGGGACGTTGAGGCGTAATTAGAGCCTCTAAGTCGTTTCGATCTGATGTTGTTGCAAAAAATCCAACAATGGTGCGCCTACAATCGTTTCACGCCAACCCATAAGTAATTTTTTTGACTGACGATAGCGATAAAGATTTTCAACGTCTTTGCGCGTCGCCAGTAATCCTTGAGCAATATTTTGTGCGCCAGCAATTCTAGAAAGGTCCTTCATCATTAGATTGCAAACGCGCTTCTCAGACTTGCCTAGAGGTTCAATCCTACGCCAGATACGGTCTTCACCAATTTTTACATTGTGCATAACTTGCAGCACTTGTGGCGCCATATAAACTACAGATTTTCGACCAAACACACCTAATTTTTTTACTTCGTCATCGTTCTTAGCATTGCTGCACGCCAATTCGAAAAGTTTGTCATCGCGCAGTACCCAAGTCCGTGGAATATTTTTTTTAATGGCGGTTTGTTCTCGCCATTCAGCCAAACCTTTGAGAATGTATTGATGTTTGATCCGCAGCCCACCACCCGATAATCTTGTATGGGCTTGAGTCGGATCAATTAGATATTTGTCCAACTGATAATAGCTTTCTAATTCGGTTTCATACCAAGCTAACTTATCTGTCGCTTTGAGATCGTTCAAAGCTTGCGTGTAAAGCATTTCTAAATAGGCGACATCATCACCTGCATACTCTATTTGCTCAGCACTCAAAGGCCGCCGAGTCCAATTTGTACGAGATTGTGTTTTAGGTAGCTCTACCTCCAATCGTTCTAAAACTAGGGCTCCATAACCAATCTGCATATCGGATCCCAGAAAGGCGTTAGCCAGTTGCGTATCAAAAATAGGCCTTGGCAGCACCCCTAGAGTTTGGTAAATCACTTCTAAATCTTGCCGCGCGGCGTGGAAAAGCTTTAATACCTGTTCATTTTCAAACAAGTCTGTTAGCAGCGATAAATCTTCGATCGCCAGCACATCGATGCAATATTGATGCTCACCTATACCCAACTGAACAAGACATAACTGCGCTTTATAGGTTTTTTCTCTTAAAAATTCGGTATCGACCGCCACTACGCTGGGCGAGTCTGGATCTGTATTGTCTTCGAGTCGATTAAATAAAGGCTCAAGTTCCGTGAGCTGCGACAACTCCTCTATCAAGTAATTCATTAAAATGCCGTATAACAGTTATTCTTATTGTGATTGGTCGATGCTACCATGTGCATCAATACTGAACCATGTAATTTATGGTTTTCAATATTCGAAAAACTAATCTTTCGTAATAGTCTAAAATCGGCATTCCGATATTATAAATTTGCTTAGATCAGCGGTTTGCCGCTCATACTTTTTTGCTAATAGTTTCATACGAATAGTTTTATGCCCATAGTTTTAGAACTCCTCCAAATCATTACCCTACAGCGTGCGCCGCAAGACCTTCGCTACGACCAAGTCGCCGCGGCCTTATCGTTCCTCGCTCTGATAGCAATGAGCTATTTCATTAACGGTATGATGGTCGAATACACGGCACCTTTAGGCTATGCGATTGTGCAAAGTTGTTGTCAAGCAATAATCATTTACGGCTTGCTAAGATGGCGCGATAAATCTGTGCGTTATGTGCAAACGATTACCGCTTTGTTCGGCACCACTGTCATTCTAAATATGCTGACTCTAGTGGCTTTGCAAAGCAGCCTTTTCGCCGCCGCCACCTTGCTTTTTTCTGTCTGGAATTTTTATCTGATGGTTATCATTTTACAAGCCGCTTTGGATTGTTCCATTATTCGTTCTGTCATACTCACGGTTGCATATCATTTCGTGACCGTGTTGGTTCTGATCATGATTTACCCTAATTTTCCAGAAGAAATTACCGCCATGATGAATGCAAGCCGCGCCTCTTAATCGGCCTCTGGACCTTAACGCAATCCACTATGGTAATTATTTCACTCAAATACTTAAACTCTTGATCCGTCACATAGGCCGTAGCTGCGACAGGAATAACCCCCTATCATGAAAATATATATTATAGGTATCTGTGGCACTTTTATGGGTGGCTTGGCGCGTCTCGCCCGTGATCTAAAAATGGATGTTTCTGGCTCTGATGCGAATACCTATCCACCCATGAGCACTCAGCTTGAATCCTTAGGCATTGATCTAATTGAAGGCTACCGTGCAGACAACGTACCGGATGATGCGGATGTAGTAATTGTTGGCAACACCATTTCTCGGGGTAACCCGGAGCTAGAAGCGGTATTAGACAAAGGCTTACGATATACCTCGGGTGCACAGTGGCTGGGTGAACACGTACTGCAAGGTCGTTGGGTATTGGGGGTGGCCGGCACCCATGGTAAAACGACCACCAGCAGCTTGCTTGCTTGGATACTAGAAGACAATCAATTAAACCCTGGTTATTTAATCGGTGGTGTTCCGCAAAATTTTGGGGAGTCAGCACGCTTAGGTGAAAGCCCATTTTTTGTTATTGAAGCGGATGAATACGACACGGCCTTTTGCGATAAACGTTCCAAATTTGTTCACTATCAGCCACGCACATTAATTCTAAATAATCTGGAATTTGATCATGCTGATATTTTTGCTGATTTGTCCGCAATTCAAACGCAGTTTCACCACTTATTAAAAACCATACCGAGGCATGGTCAGGTAATATGCAATGCGGAATCGGAAGCTCTTAATCAGGTCGTTGAAATGGGATGTTGGAGCGAGCTCAAATCATTTAGCGCTCCCAGTGAACGTAATAAAGAGCACGCAGTCGACTGGGGTTGTGAGAAAATTGCGCAAGATGCATCGTCATTCAACATCATGGTTAAGCGACAAAAATTCCGTGTCGATTGGTCATTGATCGGAGACCATAATATGGCGAATGCCGTGGCTGCCGTCGCGGCTGCGCATAATGCAGGCGTCACGGTAGAACATGCAGCTGCGTCCTTGGCTAGTTTTAAGTCGGTTAAACGACGCATGGAAATGATTTTCGATAATAATCGAATACGGATATTTGATGATTTTGCTCACCACCCCACGGCTATTACTGAGACGCTTAATGGACTGCGTAATAGCGTCGGCGACCGACACATTATCGCGGTGCTCGAACCACGTTCAAACACTATGAAACGTGGTGTACACAAACATTTGCTTGGAGAGGCTTTACACAATGCCAATCACGCCTTGATTTACGCTGATAAAAATGTGCAGTGGAATATTCAAGAACTTGACAATGAAAAAATTTCTAGCTTTGATAATATTGACTCGTTATTGTCAAACTTATTAGCAATCATCAAAAATGTCGATAAAACCGATATTTTGATTATGAGCAATGGTGGTTTCGAGAATCTACATCAGCGACTAGTAGAAAAATTAAGCTAACGTTCACCAAACTAGGGTTAAAATGCCTATACTACTAAATCTGTACCATCAAACAGCTAGTCCTTATGCAAGGAAGGTCGTTGTGGCGCATCTCAGTTTAACACTGACAAACATTCTTTCAACCTGAGCAATATTATGAGTAAACAAATACGACTATTTAACGCGGCACCTCGAGTGTCACTAAATGAACTTTTCAAAGGCCCGCTAATGCTGATGTGCATAGCATTAATTGCCATGACTGGCTGCAGCGAGGCGCAAGACTCTCAAGTTGAGCAGGCTAAGGAGCTAATTGAGAAAGTTCAAGATCTAGATATCGAAGCGGCTAAAGGCTCTTTATCTAATAAAGCTGAGGGCT
>CAZJWW010000151.1:0-6113 GCA_964549895.1 uncultured Gammaproteobacteria bacterium | reverse complement strand
TGCGGTAAAAATTCACTCACTTTCTGAGCCTCTTCATAGGAATCAAACACGCCGGCGATCACTACTGAATCCGCAAAAACCGATTTATAAGTTGCTGAGTTCGTTAGTCCGTGTTCGTTAATCAAGGCCTGCGAATCTATCGGCGAATTTGCTCTATACAGCTCTACCGTGTAGCTCCTAGATTCGGCTTGCCTTATCCACGCTTCATCAAAATTCTTTACTGGTGGCAGTAGCTCATGATGAATAACTTCCAAACGACGAGGCCGCGGGCGTAAGGCGAGTAAATCCTTGCGTAGTGCAACAATTGCTGCGTAGGCGGCTTCTACATCATTATAGTCACCCAGCGTGACGTCGTATTCTTTGTAGACGGATTGATGGATTCTGGCGTTTTTAATTCCACTCTTAACTATAAAATTCCAGGCGGAATTAAAATCTTTAAATGATGCTAAAGCCAATGTATACCGAGCTTCGTTGATAGCACGTAACTCCATAGCTCCACCAATCGCCAATGATTCGATTTGCGCATCGATCTTGCTCAACAATAAAAAACTTGCAGGAAAGTTTTGTTCAGCAGCAGCTCGTGCAAATCTCAATGCGAGCAAAATATCTTTATTGCTTGCAGATAAATAGAGCTGGGCTAACTCCATTTGCGAACCACCATCACCTTTTAAGGCTGCTTTCTCCCACCAAAGAATCGCCGAATTCAAATTTCTAACGGTATCATCACCCAATCTATGATGGAGTAGACCAAGCTCATACATTGCTGGTATATAGCCTTTTTCAGCCGATTGACGGTACCAATACGCGGCGCGTCCATGATGCTTTTCATGCCCAAATCCATTTCTGTACAGTGCTGCGATTCGAAAATAAGCAGCCCCACTTTCGGACGCCGCCGAGCCCGCTTTCTCCCAGAGTTTACGCGCCTCTTTATATTTTTTCTGATCGTACAGAGTCGACGCTTTATCAAATTGATTTGCATAGCATGGTGTTATGGCAATACTTAGAATAAGAATCGCGGAAAGCCAAGGTGCTCTAAAATGAGTAAATTCTCTTAACTTCACTTAAGCCCCTTATTGTTCAATATAAAAGTATTTAACTTGCCGTAATTCTTGCAAACTTACGTTTACCCACCTGCAGCACAAAAGACTTCGTTTTCGTAATGAGTTGCTTTGGATCGGTCACTTTTTCGCCGTCAATTTTTACTGCACCCTGCTTAACCATGCGCATTGCCTCGGAAGTACTCGCGCAAAGCCCCGCTTCCTTTATAAGGTTTCCTATTAACAAGCCTTCACCAACCGATACTTTAACGTCTGGCATATCATCCGGAGCCGCATTCTTTTGAAAGCGTTGGATAAAATCCTGTTTCGCACTTTCGGCATCCGCAGCACTGTGAAAGCGGGTAATGATTTCGTCGCAAAGCAAGAATTTAATATCTCGTGGATTAGCACCCTCTTGAATCTGCGTTTGAAAACCTTCTATCTCAGCCATTGGTCGAAAGCTGAGTAACTCAAAATAACGCCACATTAGCTCGTCAGAAATAGACATCAGCTTACCAAACATGTCATTGGGTGCGTCGGTAATACCTATGTAATTACCCAGTGACTTGGACATTTTTTGTACGCCATCGAGCCCTTCTAATAGGGGCATCGTTAGAATAGCCTGCTGCGATTTACCGTAGGCTTTTTGTAAATCACGCCCCATCAAAAGATTAAATTTTTGGTCTGTTCCACCCAACTCGATATCAGATTCTAGAAAGACAGAATCGTAGCCTTGTGCGAGCGGATATAAGAATTCATGGACGGCTATTGATTTATTAGCCGCGTAACGCTTACTAAAATCATCGCGTTCCAACATGCGAGCAACAGTATATTGGGCTGCTAAGCGAATCATATCCGCAGAAGACATTTTACCCATCCACTCGGAATTGAAACGCACTTTGGTCAATTCAGGATCAAGAATCTTAAAGACTTGCTCTTGATAGCTTAGGGCATTCTCTTGAATTTGCTCCGCAGTTAATGGCGGTCGAGTAGCGCTTTTACCCGTTGGATCGCCAATCATGCCCGTGAAGTCACCAATCAAAAAAGTCACGTTGTGCCCCAGCACTTGAAACTGGCGCATTTTATTAATTAGCACCGTATGCCCTAAATGCAAATCGGGTGCAGTAGGGTCAAAACCCGCTTTGACTTCTAATGGTTTTTCGCTTGCCAACTTAGCAGCAAGATCTGCTTCAGGGATAATTTCTTCTGCGCCACGCCTGAGCAACTGCATGGCTTCTTTAACCGCTTCAGAATATTGTTTTAATTGATCTTCGGGCACGAATTACTCTTTAAATTTCCGATAAATATTGCTCGCAAGATTAAACGCTAGTGCCAGTGGTTACAAGTATTAGTACGCCAGTTATAGATCATTAAATGGACATTAGTCTACCGTTGCTCTAGTTCTCCTGACATGAGTTTAGCGGCGGCTAGTGCGCGCTTTAGAACTCTATATTAGCGTCGCACCCCACAAATAAAGGGCTTACGCTACACAGACTCGATAAGTACTTGGGATAAATAGATACACCACCTTAACTGATTATTATAATAAATTGAATCTATAGCAATACGCAAAAAAAAGCTCATAAGCCTTTGCTAAACTTGAGAAAAATAGGCAAAATATGTGCCCTACTTAATTTCCAAGCAAGATTGCATTTATTGTTGTGGGTACATTGCGATCATAATGAGCTTTGAAATAAAAATGATATTAGCAATCATTAACGAAAGTTGACGATTGTGCTTACTACAAAAAAATACTACTACAAAAAGAATAGCTCTACTTAATTATGCCTGTTTCTTTCTCACGCACCTCGCGTACTATAGCGATTGACGCAATGTTTCGCCTTGGCGAGCGCATCCAATTGCTATTCCATGCGATTACTAACGCTCGCTCACGCGGTAAAAATGATCACGTCAAAAAGCATCATTGGTGTCTGGGCTTTTTAGGAATTCTAGTGGGGAGCTGGATTACTCACACCACAACTGCAACCATTGAAGTTTATCCCTCCACAATTGAATCACCACAGGCATTAGGTTTTTCTTCTCATCTAAACGCTAGCAATCTTGTCCCAATTAATTTTAGTCCTGCAGTTTTTAGTGCGACTAGGCCAAGCACAACGGAAAACTATTCTGATGAGAATATTTATAAAGCAAATGTAGATACGACAATTGAGTTTGATAATTCTAAATTGATCGATTCGTCGGAAACGCTTACCACTCGCACTCACAAAATTCGTAAAGGTGAATCACTAGGCAGCATTTTCAAGAAACGAAAATACGATCTGGCAATACCTGAAAATATCAGCCAACATGAAGTCGCTAGCACCTTAGTCGCCTTGTCCATCGGTCGAAACTTGACGTTTGAACTAGATCAGGACGAGCAGTTGCAGCAACTCAGGTACCCTGTTGGTACCTTGCAAGAACTAGTGGTAAAACTCGATGGCGTGAATATAGAAAGCGCAGAGGTTATTGATCTACCTTACCGAACCGCGCAATACCGTATTTCAGGAGAAATAGAGACGTCTCTATATCAATCGGCATTAGATGCTGGCTTGAGTGTAAACTTAATAATGGACTTGGTTACAATTTTTGGATGGGATATCGACTTTGTTCAAGATCTTCGCAGTGGCGATGATTTTCATGTTGTCTATGAAGATTATATGTTGGACGATGCAAAACTCGCTGATGGACATATTTTAGCTGCAGAATTTACCACACAAGGGCAAACACATAGAGCGATTCGTTTTGCTGATAAGGAAGGCGTGCACAGCTATTACACGCCAGAAGGAGACAGTATGCTGGGCACCTTCTTACGCTCACCTGTAAAGTTCAGTCGTATTTCATCTCGGTTTGGAAAACGTAAACACCCCATTTCCAAAAAATGGAAAGCTCACAAAGGTGTTGATTATGCTGCATCGCGCGGTACTCCAATTCGCGCGACAGCCGATGGAAAAATAATCCACGCGGGCCGCAAAGGAGGTTACGGCAAGACGATTATAGTCCGTCATGCAGGTCGCTTTACTACTCTTTATGCTCACATGAATGGCTTTGCTAAAGGCATTCGTTCTGGTCAACGCGTAAAACAAGGCGATACCATAGGCTATGTGGGCACCACTGGATACTCCACGGGTCCGCACCTGCATTATGAATTTCGTTTTGATGGCATACATCGCAATCCTTTAACCTATAAGACGCCTAAAGCTTCTTCAGTTAGCTCCGAATCAAAAAATCGCTTCCTTAAAGTTGCGAATAATTGGCAACGAGAGCTTAACAAGCTACAAAAATACCATCTACTAGCAAAGATCGCTGCTCGAAACGCAAAACTCTAAACATGTCAAATGAGCTGATTATCGGCTTAATGTCTGGAACCAGCGTTGATGGTATTGATGCATCACTGGTTGAGTTTCAATCTGCAAATACGCTCTCTGTTTTAGAATCCGAATTTACACCGTTTAATTCGCAGTTAAGAGCGAGCGTTAATCACCTAGCCTTAAATAACCAGTCGCTCCAGCAAGAAAGCGACAGTGACTTACATGCAGAGCTGGCTAGGCACTATGCCAACGCAAGT
The DNA here is from genome assembly GCA_964549895.1 of uncultured Gammaproteobacteria bacterium. Classification (GTDB taxonomy): domain Bacteria; phylum Pseudomonadota; class Gammaproteobacteria; order Arenicellales; family Arenicellaceae; genus Arenicella. The sequence goes on along the minus strand of CAZJWW010000151.1, from coordinate 1,511 downwards.
CTTAGTCTCATTAAAAAAGCAGGCGTTAATCCAGCATCAATCAGTGCCATTGCCAATCATGGACAGACCGTACGACACGAACCAAATGCCAGTCCTGCCTATAGTTTTCAGCTGGGTGACGGTCAGATAATTGCTGATTTAACTAACATAAAAACCTTGTCGCAGTTTCGACAAGCAGATCTTGCAGCGGGTGGTCAAGGTGCACCGTTGATGCCGGCGTTTCATCAAGCGTTGTTTGGGGGGGGGAAGTTTGGGCAAAAAGAGTTAAGAAAGAAAAACAGCTATGTCTTAAACCTTGGTGGCATCGCCAATATTAGCCAGCTCGGAGAAAAGGTTATCGGCTTTGACACTGGCCCGGCCAATACACTGATGGATCAATGGATACAACGCCACTTAAACCTGGGCTTTGATAAGAATGGAGAATGGGCCGCCACTGGCAAAGTTCTAACCACGGTTCTAGACACCTTATTGTTGGACCCATATTTCAGCGCTGGCTACCCCAAAAGTACCGGGACCGATTATTTCAATCTAAACTGGGTGAGTAAGCTAGTTAAAAATTTAAATCACTATGCGCCAGCAGATATTCAAGCTAGCCTAATGTCGTTGACGGCGAAAACAGTTGCGCTTGGTCTAAAGCAAATCGATAAAAATTCCGCTGACAATACAGTAAGTGACATCTACGTTTGCGGTGGTGGCGCACAAAACCATACCTTGATGAGCGCACTAAGTGATGAACTCCCAAATTTTCAAATTAGGTTAACGGACGAGCTTGGCATACCCAGTAACTGGGTTGAATCGGTAGGGTTCGCATGGTTAGGTTATTGCCGATTGCATAATATACCCAGCAACCTACCCAGTGTAACAGGCGCTAAAAAATCAGTAGTGCTCGGAGAAATTTACAATCCTCGATAATCTCGCCAAAGACTTATAGAACTAAAAGACTTATAGAACTAAAAGACTTAATAAACCAAAAGATCTAATAAACAAACAAGCTCAATAGGACTCTATGCTGAAAACGAAGAGCCGCAACCGCAGGTGGTGCTGGCGTTGGGGTTATTGATAATAAACCTGGCACCATCAATATCATCTTTATAATCGATTTTTGCACCAATCAAGTATTGAAAGCTCATCGGATCTACCAACAATCGCACTCCTTCCTTATCTACCGCGGTATCGTCGTCTTGTTGATCTTCATCAAAGGTAAAACCATATTGAAAACCCGAACAACCACCACCTTGCACATATACGCGCAATTTTAATTGTTCATTAGCCTCTTCTTCAATCAGCTCAGCGACTTTACTAGCCGCCGAGCTGGTGAAATCAAGAGGTTGAGTATTCTGAGTAACTTGTTCTGTCTCAATCATGCTTATGCTCAAATTATTGCGTAATTCGCTTTACTACTTCAAAAAGAAAAATTCAATCAGTAAATTTAGATAGATATTTAAAACACAGTAACTCTATTTAATCTACTTGTTTGATTATTAGATATGGAGCTAATCAATTATTAATCA
>CAZJWW010000150.1:0-6288 GCA_964549895.1 uncultured Gammaproteobacteria bacterium | reverse complement strand
AAAATGTACGAAAACATTGTTAAAGGTAACTATCAGGTGGAAGCAAATATGCCTGAGTCTTTCAACGTGCTGGTGAAAGAGATTCGATCTTTGGGTCTCAATATCGAGCTAGAAGAAGACTAACGATTACTTATTTTTATTAATTCTTAGGTTTATTAGTAAGTTACCAAACGAAACAAATTCGGAGCAAAAACAATGCAAGATTTATTAAGTCTATTCAAACAGCCTAACGTGGTAAATGATGACTTCGATTCAATTCGAGTTAGCATCGCGTCCCCTGAGAAAATTCGCTCATGGTCTTTCGGCGAAGTTAAAAAACCCGAAACTATTAACTACCGTACCTTTAAGCCAGAACGAGATGGTTTGTTTTGTGCCAAATTGTTTGGCCCTATCAACGACTATGAATGCTTGTGCGGGAAATATAAACGTTTAAAGCATCGTGGTGTTATCTGCGAAAAATGCGGCGTAGAGGTAACTCTAGCTAAAGTTCGCCGTGAGCGCATGGGGCATATCGACCTAGCGTGTCCGGTAGCCCATATTTGGTTTTTGAAATCATTGCCTTCTCGTTTAGGTTTGATGCTTGATATGACCGTGCGAGAGATTGAGCGCGTGTTGTATTTTGAAGCCTATATCGTAATCGACCCTGGTATGACGCCATTAGAATCAAAAGTTCTGATGACCGAAGAAGCGTATCTCGATGCCGTTGAACAATACGGTGATGAGTTTAAAGCTGGCATGGGCGCAGAAGCGATCAAAGAGCTATTAAACGACGTTAATATTGATAAAGAAGTAACGCGCCTGCGTGATGAATTGGCTGGCACGACTTCTGAAACCAAAATAAAGAACATCACTAAACGCCTAAAGGTATTAGAAGCATTCCAGTCTTCGGGTAATGATCCAATGTGGATGATTATGGAGGTGTTGCCGGTATTGCCGCCTGATTTACGCCCCTTAGTGGCTCTCGATGGTGGTCGTTTTGCTACCTCTGATTTAAATGATTTGTATCGCCGAGTTATTAACCGTAATAACCGTTTGCGTCGTCTATTAGATTTGAATGCGCCGGACATCATTGTGCGCAATGAAAAACGTATGTTGCAAGAATCGGTAGATGCGCTACTCGATAACGGTCGACGCGGTAAAGCGATTACTGGTGCTAACAAGCGTCAGTTGAAATCGCTGGCCGATATGATTAAAGGTAAACAAGGTCGTTTCCGTCAGAACTTACTGGGTAAACGTGTTGACTACTCTGGCCGTTCAGTAATTGTGGTAGGCCCAACTTTGCGTTTACACCAATGCGGTCTGCCAAAGAAAATGGGCTTAGAACTGTTCAAGCCATTTATCTTCAATAAACTTGAGCAACGTGGTTTATCAACCACGATTAAGCAAGCTAAGAAATTAGTTGAAGCCGAAACGCCAGAGGTCTGGGATATTCTTGATGAAGTGATTCGTGAGCATCCCATCATGTTAAATCGTGCGCCAACCTTGCATAGGCTTGGTATTCAAGCTTTCGAACCGGTTTTGATTGAAGGTAAAGCGATTCAGTTACACCCATTGGTTTGTACGGCTTACAACGCTGACTTTGACGGTGACCAAATGGCCGTGCACGTGCCTCTTTCGATTGAAGCTCAGTTGGAAGCGCGCACCTTGATGATGTCAACCAATAACATTCTCTCTCCTGCCAATGGTGAGCCGATTATTGTGCCATCTCAGGATATTGTGTTGGGCTTGTATTACATGACGCGTGAAATGGTCAATGTAAAAGGCGAAGGCAAAGCATTTGCTAATGTAAATGAAGTTCGGCGCGCATACGGTGCTAAGCAGATTGCATTGCACGCGAAAATCAAAGTTCGTATTCCTGAAGTATTGTTTGATGAAGAAACTGGCGAACGTTCTGAACACAATGAGCTAAAAGAAACGACCGTGGGTCGCGCCTTGTTGTCAGAGATTTTACCTGATGGTATGCCTTTCGCTGCCATCAACCAAAAGATGAAAAAGAAAACTATCTCCGAAACTATCAACTTGTGTTACCGCACGGTGGGTATGAAAGAGACGGTGATTTTTGCTGACCAATTGATGTACACCGGGTTTAGCAATGCCGCCTTGGCCGGTATCTCAATTGGGGTAGACGATATGGTTGTCCCTGATCAAAAATATGAAATTGTTGATGAGGCTGAAGCTGAAGTTAAACATATCCAAGAGCAGTACTCTTCAGGTCTGTTAACCGATGGTGAGCGCTATAACAAAGTTGTTGATATTTGGACGCGAGCTTCTGAAAACATTGCCAACAAAATGATGGACAATCTGGGTTCAGATGAAGTTGTTGATGCAGAAGGCAATAAAGTTGATCAGGAGTCTTTCAACTCTATTTATATGATGGCTGACTCGGGAGCTCGTGGTTCTCACGCGCAAATTCGCCAGTTGTCAGGTATGCGCGGTTTGATGGCCAAGCCAGATGGTTCGATTATTGAAACGCCAATTACCGCTAACTTCCGTGAAGGATTGAACGTATCGCATTACTTTATTTCGACTCACGGAGCTCGTAAAGGTTTGGCAGATACGGCTTTGAAAACTGCAAACTCGGGTTATCTGACGCGACGTTTAGTGGATGTTTGCCAAGACTTGGTAGTAACTGAACAAGACTGCGGCACGTCTAATGGCGTAATACGCAAAGCCTTGGTACAAGGCGGCGACGTTGTAATTCCATTGCGTGACCGTATTCTGGGCCGTACTGTGGTGGGCGATGTCATTTCCAACATAGACGAATCGGTTGTGGTGCCAGATGGCGAAATGATTGACGAAGCTTATTTCGATGCTATTGAAGCAAACAATATCGATGAAGTGTTGGTTCGCTCAGCGGTTACCTGTGATACGCGTTACGGTATTTGTTCGAAGTGTTACGGTCGTGACCTTGCTCGCGGACATTTGGTTAATCGCGGTGAAGCGGTGGGTGTTATTGCTGCGCAGTCGATTGGTGAGCCAGGTACTCAGTTGACGATGCGTACCTTCCATATCGGTGGTGCTGCAACAGCTGGTGCGTCGGTATCGAATATTGAAGTTAAGAACAACGGTTCTGTTAAATTAGAGAATCTGCGTTCGGTACGTAACTCCGATAAGAAACAAGTAGTGGTAGCTCGTTCGGGTGAACTAATTGTTCAAGACCAAAACGGCAGTGACCGCGAACGTTATAAATTACCTTACGGTGCGGTATTGCAAGTTAACGATGGTGATGAAATCACCGCTGGGCAAATAGTCGCGAATTGGGACCCACATACTCACCCTATTATTACTGAGGTGGCGGGTAAGGTTCGTTTCTCAGAAATGACCGAAGGTATGACCGTGATTCAACAAACTGATGATCTAACGGGCGTCACCTCCTATGAGGTAATCGACCCTGCAGAACGTCGCGGTGCGGCTCGAGATTTAAAACCAACGATTGAGTTGGTGGATGGCCGAGGTAAACAATTAACGATTGCCGGCACCGACGTGCCAGCGCGTTACACCTTACAAGCGGGAGCGATCGTCACGGTTGAAGACGGTCAGAAAGTAGGGGTGGGTGACATTCTAGCTCGTATCCCTCAAGCATCCTCTAAAACACGCGATATTACTGGTGGTCTACCACGAGTTGCAGAATTGTTTGAAGCACGTAAACCAAAAGATGCTGCCATTATGGCAACCGCTTCTGGGGTGATTTCATTCGGTAAAGAAACCAAAGGCAAACAAAGATTGGTTATCACTGATACCAATGGTGAATCCGTTGAAACACTGATCCTAAAAGGTCGCACCATTAATGTTTTCGAAGGTGAGACGGTAGAGAAAGGTGAGATCGTTGTTGATGGTTCACCGGTGGCAGAAGATATTTTGGCACTGAAAGGCAAAGAATCCTTAACTGATTATATTGTCGATGAAGTACAAGATGTTTATCGTCTGCAAGGTGTAACTATTAATGATAAGCACATCGAAGTTATTGTTCGTCAGATGTTGCGTAAAGTGAAAGTAACCAAACCAGGTGAAACTAAATTGCTACCAGGTGAGCAAATCGAGCGGACACGTTGGTTAGAAACCAATGAAGAAGCTGAGAAGCAAGATCTCACACCAGCGCAAGCAGAGCCTGTGTTGTTAGGTATTACCAAGGCTTCATTGACCACCGAGTCATTTATCTCAGCGGCATCGTTCCAAGAGACCACACGTGTTCTTACCGAAGCGTCGATTGCCGGAAAGGTTGATCGCCTGCGTGGTCTAAAAGAGAACGTGGTTGTTGGTCGCTTGATACCTGCCGGTACTGGTTTGGCGTATCACGAAGAGCGCGTGCGCAAACGTCGTGAAGGCGATGAAAAAGATGCTGAATTAGCAGCGCTTCTAACTCAGGAGACGATGGACGCGGAAGCGGCATTTGATGCGTATTCAGATACTGACGAAAAAGCGGTTGCTGAATCAGAATAAGCAGCCCTGAAGTACTAGAGCAAAGCCTCTTAGTGAAAACTAAGGGGCTTTTTTTTGCGCTAAGGGTTTTAATTTTTGCGCTAAGGGCCTTTTACTTACGCTAAGGGCTTTTGTTTTCTGTCTATTATTATGACTAGTAATTTTTCATCATCGCCTGTTAGACTTAATCGGTGAAACAATGCAATAAAATTCCACCGCCACCCGAGAAACCCACGGCCGATGAATGTTGTGGTAGTGGCTGTACACCTTGTATTTTTGATTACTATGATCGTGCACTAAATGATTGGACTGAAAAATACGGTGACACAAATAATACTCAACAATCTAATCCACCAAAATCCAATCCACCCCTATCTGTAGGGAACCAACATGAAAGCCGGTAGAGTAAATACATGAAAGCACTAACCACACCTGACCATCGATTTGAATCGTTATCCGAATATTCTTTTGACCCGAACTATCGAACCATTGCCGACGGGGAAGGTGGAGAACTTAGAATGCACTATCTCGACGAAGGGCCACGCGATGGCTTGCCGGTGTTGTTGATGCACGGAGAGCCTTCTTGGTCGTATTTGTATCGAAAAATGATCCCTGGCTTAGTGGCGGCTGGTTATCGAGTTATCGCGCCCGATTTAATTGGTTTTGGTCGTTCGGACAAACCGACTGAAAGAAGTGATTACACCTATCAACGGCATCTCGATTGGATGAATGATTGGCTAGCGCAAATGGATTTAGATCGCATGGTTCTGTTTTGCCAGGATTGGGGAGGTTTGCTAGGGCTTCGGTTGGTGGCCGAGCACAGTCAACGTTTTATTGGAGTAGTCGCCGCCAACACCTTTTTGCCAACCGGCGATGTGCCCCCTGGTGAAGCATTTCTATCTTGGCAGGATTTTTCGCAAAATGTTCCTGAATTTCCGGTGGGAGGTATAATTAAAGGGGGAACGGTATCCGAATTGAGCGTAGAGGTGCTAGCTGGCTATGATGCACCATTCCCAGATGAATCGTATAAAGCGGGTGCTCGACAGTTTCCTATGTTAGTGCCGATCGCGCCCGATAATCCTGTGTCACAAGCGAATCGCGATGCTTGGGAAGTGTTGTCATCTCTAACCACTCCGTTTTTAACTGCGTTTAGTGATAAGGATCCAGTTTCAGCGGGCGGTGACCAATATTTCCAAAAGAAAATCCCAGGTTGTAACGGTCAAAATCACATTACCATTAAAGATGGTGGGCATTTTTTACAGGAAGATAAAGGCGAAGAACTGGCATCTGTGTTGATAAACTTTATTAATACCAATGACTTAGCCGATTAATTATCAACGTCATGAATCTCGAAAAACTAAAACAGGCTGAGGCGAATTTTTTCGCAAGCTACCCAGAGGGATTTGCAGACCCAGGGATGAAGGAAATTTTAAAACGGCACAAAATGGATAAAATGACCGAGTTTGCTCAGCAGAGTTTTTCACCCGATTGTTATTCTCATGTGGCGCAAACGGCAGCAAATATGGTCAAAATAGTCAGTAGATCAAGCATGGTGTCTATGTTCGAAAAACCTAAGTTTCGCGACTTCGTAGCGCGATTAGATGCCAATCAAAAAGCCTATATGGTCGATTCACTGATTGCGTTTTTGCATGACGATCAACAAGCCGGATTTGAGTCTTTAGTCGATTTGTTACGCACTGAAAAATTGGCCAGATGGAGTTTGCTGACCATTATTCCCGCTTACTATGCCCCGACGAAGGAAGTATTTGTAAAGCCAACGACAGCTAAAGGGATTATTGCGCAGTTCGATGTGCCAAAATTAGTGTATAAACCGCAGCCAACTTGGGCGTTTTATAAAGGCTATAGAAC
>CAZJWW010000149.1:0-6331 GCA_964549895.1 uncultured Gammaproteobacteria bacterium | reverse complement strand
CTCTCGCAGGCGAGATTTCATTTCATCATTCGACATGCTAATAGTCTCCGGCATTGTCTATATTAAAATTGTACAAGGTGCGTGCCGAGCCATAACGTTTAAAGCTCGTTGCGTCTTTATCTTTAATGCCGGCGCGTTCGAGCAGCTCTTTAAGTTCCGCAATATGTTCGGCTTCCATTGGTTTTTCGATGCAATCGGTGCCAGTGCTTTTAACCTTGCCGCCCACGTATATTCTGGCCTCATACATTGAGTCGCCAAGCGCATCGCCAGCATCACCACAAATCACGAAACGGCCACTTTGTGCCATAAAGGCGGACATATGACCGACTGAACCACCGACAACTATGTCCACGCCTTTCATTGATATTCCGCAGCGAGCAGCGGTATTGCCATCAATCACGACCAGTCCGCCGTGACCCGTAGCAGCGCAATATTGAGAGGCATTGCCTTTGACTCTCACTTTGCCCGACATGATGTTTTCGGCCAAACCTGAACCAGCATTGCCGCTGACTTCAATGGATGCCTTCTGATTCATGCCAGCACAATAGTAACCAACATGGCCGTCAATTTTTACCGACGTTGCAAATCTCGCGCCTACGGCTACCGAGTGTTTGCCATTTGGATTACTTACTGTGAATTGGGCTTTATCTGATTTTTCCATATGCAAGGCGTAATTCAAATCACGCACTGTCGATTCTTTTAAATCGTATGTATTTAAATCTCGATCTAAGTCAGTCATATTATTGATCCCGCTGCCAACTGTAAATTTGTGCGGGCGCTGGTTCCCATATGCGTGCATTCTCTACACCGGGCAGGGTAGCGATGGCGCGAAATTCAGATGACATGGCCGCCCAGTCGTCGGTTTCCGCCATCACTGCAGGCTTGCAACCGATGGGGTCAGACATAACGGCAAAACCGTCTTTGCTGCCAATTGCGAAGGTATAAAAACCATCTAAATCGTCTATGGCGTGGGCAAGAGCTTGATCAAGATCATCCCCTTCTTGCAGACGCCAGGCTAAATAACCTGCCGCCACTTCGCTGTCGTTATCGGTTTGAAAACTTATGCCACGTTTTATTAAACCTTCTCGCAATCGATTATGGTTAGACAAGGAACCGTTGTGCACTAAGCACAAATCTTCACCGGTAGAGAAGGGGTGTGAATGCTCTGTTGTGATGGCGCTCTCAGTCGCCATTCGCGTGTGGGCTAAGGCGTGTGTGCCACTAATGCTGGCTAAATCAAAACGTTCAATAAATTGCTTTGGTAAGCCCAAACTCTTATAGATTTCGATCTTCTCGCCAATGCTATTAACACTTAAATTGGAGTGATTTGCGCTTAACCACTGATGGACATCGTGCGCGGGAGCGGCGATTCTAAATACCGCATGATCCCACTGTGATGTCAGATTAGCCTTGGTTTTAAACTGTGCATCAAGCTGGGTTTTTAGCGCTTTCCAGTCGTACTCTTTGTGATCGGCAAGGATGGTAAACTTGTGACTATTGGCCTTAGCTGGGTCTCGGTAAATTGCGGCGCCGGAGCTGTCTGGGCCGCGTTCAGTCATCTCAGGTAACATCGAAGCTAAATAGGTTCCCAATTCAGCTTCCAAGTTAGAATTTTTGATAAATATTCCTACAATACCGCACATATAAAAGCGCCTATAACAAACATAATTCTGTGGGGCGACAAGCCTAACCTATTAATTTGAGTCGAGCAACTGAAGTGAAATTTTGTTTCCTGTCAGGAAACTTGTGTTTCCTAAGTACCCAATAAAAAAGGAGTGACTAATCAACTGAATTAGAGACGATGATGGAAAGATAGCGGCACGGCAGAGACACAATTTCATCAGGCCCATGAGACGCTTCGGCATCAAAAAATAAGCTGTCACCAACTTCTAGTAGATAGGTTTTATTGGCATGACGGTATACCACTTCACCCTCTAGCATATAGATCAATTCGGTGCCGGAATGCTGAAACACAGGAAATACTTCGTCTTTATTTGAAATGGTAATTAAATAGGGTTCAATGGTGTAAGGCTTGCCTATGGTGTGACCGAGAAGTTGGTACTGATGCCCAGCGCCTGATCCACGGCGCTCAATGGGTAAACCTTCATTGGCTTTTATCATGGTGACATCGCGCTGTGTTTCATAGCCTCTGAACAGCGCTGTTACGGGCACATGCAAGGCATCTGATAGTGCACTAAGTGTGGCAAGCGAAGGGGAGGTTTGGCCGTTTTCAATCTTGGACAACATGCTGGTTGAAAGCTTGGCTTGTTTGGCAACATTTGCAGCCGTTAAATTGAGCCGCTTACGGAGCGCAAATACTTGGCGACCGATTTCTACTTCAAGTGATTTAACCGGCGCATGGCTGGTCTCATCATTGGCTCTGACTGCCTTAGTGCTCTGGGCACCATCATTTTTAATACCATGCAAGGCGGCTGCCGATTTTTTATTTTTGCTGGGCATTTGAATTAAGTGAACACCAACATCTATAAGGAAGAGGATAGATTAGCCTGTCGCAGAGCGGCAATGGTCTTATCTGCTGATCTTGAATTGGACTCTTTGCTTGTTCAAGTTGGGAGAACAAGCGTATAACTATTGAGGTGCGCTACTGACTTCTTCGCCAATAGTAAATCTTTGGCGTAATTGAGTCACCTTACGTTTTGTCTCTTCAACCGCTTCTCGTTCTGAAGCGTCGTGCATTGCCTCAAGTAAATCGGTGAAATGGCTGCGCATTGCTTGGCGCGCTTCGTTTACATTGCCAGCCGCGATGGCGTCGTAGATAGCCGTATGATCTTCAATTCTGTTGTTGCTTGCGTCATCTTTGCACACAGATTGATGCGCATAATTAATATGGTCAAAATTCTCTTGGATATCCCAGAGATACATTATTTGTTTCATAATAACCCGGTTATGCGTGGCCTGCGCAATCACAGTATGAAATTTTCTGTCGGCGCCAGAGGATGAGTAATCGTCGACGCCCTCGCGTTGAATAACCTGTAATGCGGCTTTGAGTTCTTTTAACTCATCAGGTGTGATCATTCTTGCTGCCAGCGCCGCGGCTTCACCTTCCATAAGCACACGGGCTTCAAGTAGTTCAAACGCACTAATCTCTCGACTAAAGTCGTCAGTGGCTAAATTGTTGCCTAATACATAAACGCCCGAATTAGCTTTTACAGAAACTTGTTCTTTTGCTTCAAGGGCAATAATTGCTTCTCTAATCGTTGGCCTGCTGACATCAAATCGAGCTGAGAGCTCACGTTCTGTCGGTAAACGACTTCCCACGGGAAATTCACCGGATTTAATAAGAGAAGAAATCTCATTGAAAACTGAAATATATAATCGCGTTTTGCCAGCCATAATTGATCCGTCGCTGTTTTTGTTTAATTGAGACTAGTTGTTGTAGTTGCTCTATTGATAAACATTTAATACGAAATCGCACTATAACATCATATTTTAAGATTGTAATACAATTTTCTTGTGTCTTTCTGACAATAAGATTAGCAGTAATGAATTCATTATTGTCGCGAATTAGTATAGTTAGCCTCAGAAAAGCCTTCTAAGTTATTGATATTTTTGTATTCATTTTCAATCTTTAACAGTTAATACAATATCTTATGACCAAAACTAAAAAAATTGTAAAAATTTGCATTGTATTTGTTATAATATTTTGCCAATATGAGTCTGTGGATGGCATCTTTATGTATGTTGAAAGAATTGAAACTTAAGAGGAGAATTACAATGTTTAAACCGAAACTGAAGACTGTTGCTGAGCAAATTCGCTCAATGTCCAGTCGTTCAACTAAGGGATTGATCACGGGAGGCTTGGCGCTAACATTGGTTGGTATGTCGACCACTGCGATCGCTCAAACTGATGATGCACTGGAAGAAGTCATCGTTACTGGTATTAGATCAGCCTTAGAGAACGCTTTGTCAGAAAAGCGTAGTTCAGATAACTTAATCGAAGTTATTCAAGCTGAAGACATCGGTAAGCTACCAGATCAAAACCTAGCTGAGGTTTTAGAGAATATTACTGGCATTCAGATTACGCGTACTGCCGGTGTAGGTAGTAATGTTCAAATTCGTGGCACTGATGCGAATCGAATCGAATTCAACGGTGTATCTACAGTTGGTTCAGGTTCGGGTCGCAGTGGTATTGATTTTGAAGACGTAAATGCATCGATCATTTCGTCAGTTGAAGTAACCAAATCGCCTGAAGCTAAGACTATTGAAGGCTCTGTGGGTGGTACGGTTAACCTTAGAACGATACGTCCTCTTGATCTGAAAGACACATTGGGTTCTATTCGTATTCAAGGTGAAGACAGTAGCCTGTCTACTGAAAGTATTCAGCCACGAGTGTCAGGTGCTTGGGGTGATGTATGGGAAACCGACGCAGGTCGTTTTGGTGTGGTACTTAGCGGAAGTTACACTGAGCAAGAGGCTGTATCTTTTCGTCCACGTGTGGATTTTGACAATTTAGTTAGCGCTTCGTCTATCGACCCTGCTGCGGTGCCTGGAATTCAAGACCAGATCGCGAATGGTTCAGTTCCTGGACAGTTCTTGGGTGTACAGTTCCTTGTCCAAGAGCAAGAAAACGATGACTTTGAGACGGCTAACCTAGCCGCGACGTTTGAGTGGGCGCCTAATGATAATACTCGCTTATACTTCGATTACATCATTAACGAGCAAGAAAGAAGTAGGGACCAATATCGCCTTCAAGCATCTGGTGTTAGTTCAACTTTAGACACCAACGTGCCTGCCACTTTTGGTTCGGTTGACTTTGGTACATTTAATGGTGGTGTGACATTACCTCCGTTTGCACAAGCTTTGACTGGTGTTATAGAACCATTCTTATCCGATGATGATGATGACCCAAATTTACGCTTTACTAGTGAGACGGGTTCTCGTATCACGGACAGTGAAATTATTGTATTAGGTGGTGAATGGGAAGTTGGTAATTGGTCGATTGCTGCCGAGCTAGCTTCTACCAGTTCAGATACATCTAATCCGACTATTAATACAACGCTTAACTTTATCAACCCTAATTGCCCGCTAGATGGTGGTGCCACGGGTGATCCAAGCACAAGTAATGATAACTGTGTACCCTTTGTTTATGATCTAACCAATGGGTCTTCTTTTGGAATTAATTTTGCTTCTCCATTCGCACCAACTCCTGCGGATTTATTGAACCCTGCAAACGTAGTTTTGGATCAATTAGATGTTGGTCGTAACACTACCAATAACGAAGAGAACGCATTGCGCGTAGATTTGTCGTACGCTTTTGGCGAGACTGGTATCACGTCGGTTGATTTTGGCGCTCGGCTTAACGAGTCCTCAAGTCGTTTCGAAGATATTGACGATCGTGTTGGTGGCTTTAGCAGATTAGAAGATAGCCCTAGAGGAACTCTTTTTGCTGACATTCTTGTGCAAGGTCCAACTAACTTTAGCTCTGCTGACGGTCGTGCTTTGTCAATTAGTAACTTTCTTCTTATTGACCCAGATCGATCTTTTTCAGACCCTGATGGCATAATTGCAACCTTGGAGAACGCCCTCGCAGCACAACGTCTGCTGGAACCTCAAGCGGATGGTGACTTGACGATTAATTTAGAGTCATCAGAAGATGCGTTTTTTGATGTGAGTGAAGACACTACTGCCTTGTACGCTCAAGCTAATTTTGAGTATGGGATTTTTCGAGGCAACATTGGCGCTCGCTATGTTGATACGTCGATCGATTCAGTTGCATTTGGCCCAGAAGACGGTAACGGAAATAGATCTTTGGTAACGACAACCGGCGAATATGACTTTATCCTCCCTCGTTTAAATATTGTCGCGCAACCAGCTGACGATGTAATCATCAGATTTGGTTTCGGTACAGACCTAAGACGACCTGACTTTAGTCAGCTTAATACGGCTTTTACATTAGATCAGAGTGAAAATGCGGTAGTTGCACTTGGTAATCCAGGTCTAGAGCCAGAAGAAGTCGATTCTATTGATTTGGCGGTAGAGTGGTATTTTGCACCGGCGGCTGTAGTGAGCGTAGGTTATTTTGAGAAAGACCGCACAAATATTTTCAGTACGTTCTCCGAAGGCGCGCTGTTAATAGCGGATCCAAATAGCACCAGTGGATTTTCTCGCGAGACTGACCCATCTTGCCCAGGCGGGGGTGTATTTAACCCGATTGTTATCCCGAATGTTTTGGGTGATCCAAACACCACAGGTCTATGTGCTGACTTCACAATTCCAGCGAATGATCCTGCGACTACTACGCAAAGAGGTATCGAACTAGCTGTTCAATATGATCTTTCGAGTTACGAAGATTCAATAGGTTGGGCGTCAG
>CAZJWW010000148.1:0-6414 GCA_964549895.1 uncultured Gammaproteobacteria bacterium | reverse complement strand
CCGCGAAAAATGCGAAACGTCTGTCACGTTGGGAACCCGTTTTGCAAAAAAACCCATCGAGTTAAAAATACCCGTCACTATTGCCGGCATGAGCTTCGGCGCGCTGTCTGCGCAAGCTAAAGAATCACTCGGCCGCGGTGCCAGCATTATGGGCACCAGTACTACCACGGGTGACGGCGGCATGACGCCGGAAGAACGCGGCCATTCAGACATATTAGTTTATCAATACCTGCCCTCTCGCTACGGCATGAACCCGGATGATTTAAGAAAAGCCGACGCCATTGAAATCGTTGTCGGTCAGGGTGCAAAACCAGGCGGTGGCGGTATGTTGTTAGGGCAAAAAATCAGTGACCGCGTAGCGAGTATGCGCAACCTACCCAAAGGCATTGACCAACGCAGCGCCTGTCGACACCCAGACTGGACCGGTCCCGATGATCTTGAAATTAAAATTGCGGAACTAAGAGAAATCACCGATTGGCAAGTTCCTATTTATGTAAAAGTCGGCGCTACGCGCACCTTCTTTGATACCACCTTGGCAGTAAAATCCGGCGCCGATGTCGTGGTGCTCGATGGCATGCAAGGCGGCACGGCGGCCACCCAAGATGTCTTTATTGAGCACGTTGGCATACCGACTTTGCCAGCCGTCAGAATGGCAGTCGATGCTCTCAAAGAATTGGACATGCACAGAAAAGTGCAATTAATCGTGTCTGGCGGTATACGCACCGGCGCTGATGTTGCTAAAGCGTTGGCAATGGGCGCAGATGCGGTATCAATTGGCACCGCCGCATTAATTGCTCTCGGCGATAACAGCCCAGAATTTGAAGAGGACTATAATAAGTTGGGTACCTCTGCGGGTTTCTATGATGACTATCAAGACGGTTTAGACCCCGCCGGCATTTGTACCCAAGACCCTGAACTGTCAAAACGACTGGACCCAGAACTGGGTGGCCGTCGATTAGCGAATTACTTAAACTGCTTGACGCTAGAAACACAAACATTAGCGCGGGCATGTGGCAAAAGTCATGTACACAACTTAGAACCCGAAGACATGGTGGCATTAACGGTTGAAGCATCCGCCATGGCGCGGGTACCCCTAGCCGGTACCGATTGGATACCAGGTGTTACAAAATATTAGTGTTACGAAAAAAAGAGTCAGTAAAAATTAGTGGTATAAATAGGCATCCATCAAAGCGCAATAGAGGAAAACAGCAATGACAAAAGATCTCAGTAAAATAGCAAAAGACAAAGGCATCAAGTATTTCCTTATTGGTTGGGTAGATTTATTCGGCGTGCTCAGAGCCAAGCTTGTGCCGACGCGAGCGATTAAAGGCATGCAAAAAGAAGGAGCCGGTTTTGCAGGCTTTGCCGCTTGGTTGGATATGACCCCCGCCTACCCTGATATATTTGGCATTCCCGACCCCGATAGTTTTATCCAATTACCTTGGAACCCAGAAGTTGCCTGGGTAGCGGCTGATTTATGGATGGACGGAGAAGAAGTTGCCGCTTCACCGCGGGTGGCTTTAAAGCGTCAGCTAGCAAGAGCAAAAAAGTTAGGTCTACGACCCAAGACCGGCGTTGAGTGTGAATTCCATCTAATCTCACCTGACGGCAGCATGATAGCCGACGGTACCGACTTGCAATCCAAACCTTGTTACGACCAACAAGCTTTGATGCGGCAGTACCCGGTGATTGGTAAAATTTGCGACGCCATGATCGAAATGAAATGGAATCCATACCAAAATGACCACGAAGACGCTAATGGTCAATTCGAAATGAACTGGGACTTTGACGACGCCTTAAAAACCGCTGATAAGCACGTTTTTTTTAAATACATGGCCAAAACCATTGCCGAACAAAACGACGTTCGCGCCACTTTTATGCCTAAGCCATTTGCGCACTTAACCGGCAATGGCTGCCATACGCACGTTTCATTCTGGGATAAAGAAGGCAAGAAAAATCTATTTAAATCCACCGTTAAAAAAGATTCTCGAGGCCTTGGTTTGTCGCCGTTGGCCTATCAAGCCCTGGGTGGCATCATGCACAGCGCGGCTGACTTAACCGCCATTTTTAATCCCACTGTGAACAGCTACAAACGAATCAATGCTCCGCGCACACTCTCAGGCGCTACGTGGTCCCCGAACGCGGTAACTTACGCGGGCAATAATCGCACGCATATGATCCGTGTTCCTGAGGGTGACCGATTTGAGCTTAGACTTGCTGACGGCGCGACCAACCCATATCTATTGCAAGCAGGAATCTTGGCCGCCGCTTTAGACGGTATTGAAAATAAACGCGATCCTGGCGATCCGCTCAACATAAATATGTATGAGGAACCGCACAAAGCAAAAAACCCTAAAAAACTTCCACTAAATTTGTTAGACGCAATACGCCAACTAGATAAAAATAAGGTCATCCGAGCGCAGCTTGGGGATGAATTAATCGACGCATATGTGAAACTTAAATCCGCCGAATGGGACACTTACTGCGCAGATTTAAGTACTTGGGAACGCAACAACACTCTCGATTGCTAGTATTTACTTAAAAACTAAGAAGATAAATTACTTTAGATATTGTCTGTAAATCATTGATACATATTATTTATGGATAGTTCAAATAATGGCGACAAACCTCAAGGTGCTCAAGTCGATAGTATAGGGGCGCAAGAAACACATCAAATATCGTGGCTAACCTTTGGTTTGAGTGCGTCATCGTTGCTCGCATTCGTTGCCCTCGCCCTCATTGATCTTGATACCCTATCGGCACTGATTAATGTGGTCTTCTCATGGTCCACACGCTTTTTTGGTGCGGCGTGGCAATTATTACTACTAGTGACGTTTGCGGTTGCACTCTACGTTGCCGTTAGCAAATCAGGTACCGCAAAAATGGGCGACGCCCTAAACCCTCATATGAGTACTTTCAAATGGTTTAGCATCATTATGTGCACTCTTCTGGCAGGGGGTGGAGTGTTTTTCGCAGCCGCTGAGCCCATGTCGCATTTTCTAAGCCCTCCTCCGCTTTTTAAGGTTAACGCGGCGACTCAATCAGCAGTGTACCCCGCCTTGGCACAAACTTTTATGCATTGGGGTTTCTTAGCCTGGACTGTTCTCGGTAGCCTAGCCACTATTATTTTCATGCACTTACACTACGACAAGGGCCTGCCTTTAAAACCACGCACCTTGTTGTACCCCATCTTTGGTGATCGAGTAATCAATACTTGGATAGGCAGTGTAATAGATGCCTCCTGCGTGGTAGCGGTTATCGCTGGCACAGTGGGGCCAGTTGGATTTCTTGGTCTGCAAATTGCCTATAGCCTCTCGCAATTGTTTGGTATTGAAAACTCACTGACATCGCAGTTTATGGTCATCTTGTTTTTGATCAGCGTTTACACCATCTCTACTGTGAGTGGCATTCATAGAGGCATTCAAATCTTGAGCACCTTTAATGTATGCCTTGCGGGTTTTTTGATTTGCTACATCTTAATGCTCGGCCCAACCGCATTCATTTTTGATGGCTATTTACAATCAATCGGCCTACTCGTCTCAGAAATAATCCCTATGTCCACATTCCGAGCAGATACCGCATGGCTGGATTTATGGACGGTTTTTTACTGGGGTTGGTTTATCGGTTATGGTCCCATCATGGCAATCTTTATCGCCCGTATATCAAACGGCAGAAGTATTCGTCAAATGATTCTCGCCGTTTCAATAATGGCCCCCATCGTCACCGCATTTTGGATCTCCATTGTCGGTGGTACAGGTCTCTATTTTGAACTAAGTAATCCTGGCATTATTTCAGAACCGTTTACGGGCTTTAATATGCCAGCAGTGCTTCTAGCGATTACTCAACAGCTACCCGGTGGTTTTCACATCTCTTTATTGTTTCTATTACTGACCACTATTTTTGTTGCGACAACGGGCGACTCCATGACTTACTCAGTGTCCATTGTGATGACAGGTGACGAAAACCCACCCGCTTTATTAAGAATATTTTGGGGGGTGATGATTGGAATATTAGCGATGATTCTAGTAGCCGTCGGCTCGAGCAGTATTTCAGCACTGCAGTCGTTTATTGTAATTACGGCTGTGCCAGTTTCGATTATTCTGCTACCTACTCTATGGCTAGCTCCGAGAATCGCCAAGCAAATGGCGGATGAGCAAAAATTAGTATGAGGCAAACACGAGGTCTGGATATTTGTGCTTAATCACATAAGGTAGGAAGCTGGAGTAAATAAAGAAATACACATAGTCTGCATTAACGTCAGAAGATTCTAACAGTTCATTCAGAGCCTAAGGTTTGTCTGATTAACTCTCGACTTGCCCGATTTTTATCGATAAGAACTTTAAGGTTATCTTTATCGGCCCATGTCTCTTCAATGAGTTTAAAATCATGTTCGAGAAAACGATCAGATAAATTAATAGCTTGTTGTTCAGATAAGCCTAGGAATTCTAGGGCTTTACGACCCATTGCCAACGCGCCTCGAACAGTTTCGCGCTCAACAAAATCTATTTCTAACTCCCTGAGATCAAACATATGAGTACGGTTGCGCGCGCGAGCTAAAATTTTAGTGTTCGGAAAATGGGTTTTAAGGTCTTTAGCAGTCTCTGTGATTTTTTCTCTATCATCGATACAGAGCAAAATGATATCCGCTGTCTCTGCACCCGCAGTTCTCAATAACTCCACATCGGCTGCGTCGCCATAATAAACTTTACTACCAAACTGACGCACAAACTCAATATGGTCACCATCATGATCAATGATGGTTGTTTCAATGTCTTGACTATGAAGTAATCTTGACGCAACCTGCCCTACTCTGCCAAAGCCTAGAACAAGAACTTTATGACCGCTGTCTACCGGCGATTCTCCCGTCTTCACCTTAAGATTCGACATACCGGCCATCGTCTTGTCATAGATTATTAAAAGTATAGGGGTGGCTGCCATGGAGATAGCGATAATTGCATTACATTGCGATACTAAATCGAGCGACATCAAACCCTTCGCACCTGCAAATTGAAATAAAACAAAACCAAATTCACCTGCCTGACATATTAAGCATGCAAACAAAAAATTGGATGGTAATGACAAGCCGAATATACGGCCGATCCCCAGCAACACAATTGCTTTAATAGCCAAAAGCGCCAAAGCGCCGCCAACAATAATGCCTGGAGATTCTGTTATGACCTTAAAATCTAGTGACATTCCAACCGAAATAAAAAACAGTCCCAATAGCATTGCCTTAAACGGCTCTAAATCTCGTTCGAGTTGATGGCGATAGTCTGAGTCTGCAAGTACCACACCAGCAAAAAATGCGCCTAGTGCAGCAGAAAGGCCAAGCCATTGCATCAATAAAGCGGCGCCAATAACTAACGCTAAGGCAATAGCAGTAAAAGTTTCTCGGACTTTACTTCTAGCGACTATTTTAAATAATGGTTGAAGTAATAGTCGGCCCGCTAGAATCATCCCACAGAAGACCCCAAATGTTGCCGCTGCAAAAGACCAGCCAGCGAGCGAGTATGCGGTTTCATTATGGTCCTCACTGTTTATGATGGTAGATGCATGCGTGGTTACAAAAACTTCAGCCAGCAACGGAATAACGGCGATCATAGCGATCACTATGACATCCTGAAAAAGTAAAACAGAAAAGGCCGATTGCCCAGACTCGGTTTTGAGAATTTTTCGGTCTTGCATTATCTGAATAGCAACTGCAGTTGAAGATAACGAAAATGCCATACCGACTGCTAGGGCAGCGCCTGTATTTATGCCTAACGAAGAAAGCATAATAACTACGATTAACGTCGTAATAGCAACTTGAAGCCCACCCAATCCCAAGAGCCGATTTTTCATGTGCCAAAGCTCTTTAGGTTGTAGTTCTAGCCCAATCAAGAACAGCATCATTACGACTCCAAATTCACTGAAGTGTAATATTACCTCTGGTTCACTAATTAACCCTGCTACCGAAGGCCCGATCAATATTCCGGCAATTAAATATCCTATAACTGAACCCAAACCGGATAATTTTATTAGCGGTACCACCAAGATTGAAGCGGCTAAAAACACAAAAACTGATAGTAAAAATGAATGTTCCATTTGGCAAGCCCCTAGTATTCTAGACACTTAATAGCGTTACAATTAACGCAATTATAGAATTGTCTAAAAATGAGTGCAAAACGCTATACAGAAGAATTCAAGATCGAAGCTGTTAAACGAATAATTAGAGGAATAATTAGGACAGCCATTATAATAAACAGCCTATCCCGATCAAGTTTTAGCTCAAGCTACGGTTATAAAATAAATTGTGGTTGTGTTTGGCTTTTGATAGCGAATTTGGCGAGTCAAACGCTTCAGGCTGGCCTAACCCATCTACAACAACTTGGTTTTGCGCATTACGATTTGGTTCCCATGCAGCGATGCTCGATT
>CAZJWW010000147.1:0-6444 GCA_964549895.1 uncultured Gammaproteobacteria bacterium | reverse complement strand
ATCGCCTAAACTAAGTGAGGCAATAATCGGGTTTGGATCTAATTCAAGTTCATCATCACTGTGCCATCCGTTGCAATCTTGACCATCTCGATAATAGTTGATCAACACGCTGTTAAAACGCTCATTGGTTTTCGATTCTAGCTGGTGTTTAATGCGGCGAGCTGTATCGCTCCATGGGACAGGGGGCATTGATAGAGCTAGCGCGGGGCTGGTTATATAAAGGAGCCATAATATCAAATTAATCCAGTTTTTACAGTCGCTGAGAATGTATGGGTGTGCACTATACGGCATGTGTTTGTACCTTTTTTATCATGGTGTTGTGACAATATTTCACTCAATATAGTTAATATGTTATTTAAATTACTTGAGTGTTAGTTCTGTTGATAATAATAATCTGGCTACATATTCAGCGTAATTCGATTTATCTAAATTTCAATATCGGAGAAAGAAGGAATGAATAAACACTTTAAAATGAATCGGATCGCGCTTCTTGCGTGCCTGACGTTTGCAACCTCTAACCCTACAGCGGTTAATGCACAAGACTCCAGTTTCGCACTTGAAGAAATTGTGGTTACCGCCCAAAAACGTGCTGAGAGCTTGCAGGACACGCCTATTGCGATCACCGCCTTCACGTCTACGGCCTTAGCTGATAAGGGCGTAAGCGACATTTCGGAAATTGCCAAATTCACCCCAAGTCTGGTTTTTGATACTACTTCACCTATTGGTGGCGTATCATCGGGCGCAGCGGTGTTTATTCGTGGTATTGGTAACACCGATTTTAGTTTAACCACTGACCCTGGTGTAGGTACCTATGTAGACGGTGTTTACGTTGCCCGTTCAGTCGGTGGGGTACTTGATGTGCTTGATGTAGAACGAATCGAAGTACTGCGTGGCCCACAAGGTACGCTGTTTGGTCGTAACACCATTGGTGGTGCGATCAACATTGTTTCACGTGCGCCTGCGGATGAGTTTAAAGCCGCCATAGAAGGCACGGTTGGTAACGATGGTCGCGCTGATTTAAGAGCGTCTGTTGATATCCCTTTTAGTGAGACATTTAGGAGTGCTTGGTCTATCTCTAGCAAGAACCGTGATGGTTTTGTTGATCGACCTTTGGCTGGCGATGAATTAGGTGATGAACAACGTGTTTCTTTCCGTGGCTCATTTGATTTCACACCAAACGATAACTGGGATTTCCAAGCGTCGTTTGATTACACAGACATTGACGAAAGCGCGGCACCCTCTGTCGGTGTTGGCTTTACGGCGGGCCCTGGCCCTCAGCCGGACAATCCGCCAGCGCCACCCAATGGTGCCGGTGTGCTAGGCGCTGCTTTTCTATTAGATAATGCGATTCCGCTACCCACCGGTACCACTGTGAATCCTTTTATCCCGGGTATTCCTGAGTTTTTTAATGTAATTGGCAATGGAATAACAACCTTCAATCAGTTTGTGGTAGACGACATTGACGCTGATGTATCCTTCGGTACTGGCCCCCAGTTTTCTCAAGTAGAAGTGTTTGGAGCCAGCTTTGTGGCTAATTACCACGGTAGCAACTTTGATCTTAAATACACTGGCTCGTTCCGTACTACAGAAAGCCAATTTGCCAGTGATGCGGATAACTCGCCATTCCAGATCACTGAAATTATCAATGATAACTACGAAGTTGATCAGCAAACTCACGAGTTACAAATAACCGGTACGGCAGCGGATGGTCGCTTTAAATATGCGGCGGGTCTTTTCTACTTCGAGGAAGAAGGTACTGACGATGTAAATGTCCCAGTGTCGATTCCTTCTCCTGATTTCGGCCCAGGCAGCGGTGCCGTTTTCGAGGCATCGATTCGTAACGATGCTGAGATTGATAACAGCAGTGAAGCCGCCTACTTTCAGGCAACCTATGACATTAACGATGTCCTAGCCGTGACTGGTGGTATACGCTTTACCGAAGATGATAAAGGTTATGCATTTACCCAGTTTATTGGCGCTAACCTGGCCAACGATCCATTACCATTCTTGATTGGTGGCCCTGCGGCTCAAACTGAGCCAGGTGGCCCGCTAGTTTCTGGTCTTATCCCGTTGCTAGAGGACGGTACCGGTAGTACCAGCGAAACATTTGACGAGACTCAGTTTAAGCTTGGTATTGATGCTCAAGTCAATGACAATACTTTGTTGTACTATAGCTTTTCACAAGGTTTCAAAAGTGGTGGCTTCGTACTGCGCTTTGTTGCCGCTCAACCAGAACCCCTTTCGTTTGATCCAGAAACTCTGGATACGCATGAAATTGGTATTAAGTGGCAGAGCCCAGACAACCGCTTCCGTATTAACGCCGCTGCATATACGTCAGATTATGAAGATGTACAAGTAACATTATTTGATGCACTAGGTGGCCCAATTACTGATAACGCCGGTACGGCTGACATAAACGGTTTTGAATTGGAGCTAACTGCTGTATTAACCGATAACCTAAAGCTTGATCTTGGTTATGGTTATATTGATGCGGAGTACACAGAAATCTCGCCAAGTAATGATGTTGTATTATCGTCAATCATTCCACTGGATGCCGATTTGGTTAATACCCCAGAAAACACCTTCAGCTTAGGTTTGGAATATATTATTCCACTTGCTGGTTCTAGAGATCTAACGCTTCGTGGCGATTACTCTTTCACCGATGATGTGTTTAATGATTCGCAGAATTCAGTGTTCTTATTTCAGGAATCAACGGATCTAGTGAGTGCTTCAGCGAAGCTTTCCTTGAATGATAATAGCGAGGTTGTGGTGTGGGTTGAGAACCTTACTGATGAGCGTTTCATAATAAGTGGTAACTCAAACTTCGGTTTAGGTTTTCACTCTGCGGTTCCTAGCCGACCTCGTGAGTTTGGTGTTACCTATCGTCATCGTTTTTAATTCATAAAATATTGTAGTAATCATCGGCTGGCTACCATTTACCGTGGGCTATAAGGCTAGCCAGTCAGCGATTTATCAAAGATAAAGAACTAACTGTAGGAGTTACAGATGGAAACAAAACAAAATGTGAAAGTGGCGGCGGTACAAGCGGCGCCGGTATTTTTAGACCTTCAGGGTACGGTTGATAAAACAGTATCTTTAATCGAACAAGCGGCTCAGCAAGGCTGTGATCTCATTGTATTTCCTGAAACTTGGTTACCCGGTTATCCATGGTTTATCTGGTTAAACACCACCATGACCAACATGAAGTACTTTGGTCGGTACAATGAAAATTCCTTAGTTGTTGGCAGTAAAGAATTCGATAAAATTGCCGAAGCAGCCAGAAATAATGGTATCTATGTATCCACCGGGGCCAGTGAGAAAGATCACGGTTCTCTGTACATTGCGCAATTTTTATTTGGCCCTGACGGTGCCTTGTTATCCGGTCGTCGTAAACTAAAACCAACCCATCAAGAACGCACTGTGTTCGGCGATGGCGACGGCTCGCATATAACCGTCAGTGAAACCAGTATTGGCCGCATTGGTCAGCTAGCGTGTTGGGAGCATTTACAGCCGCTGACTAAATACGCCATGTTTAGCCAGCATGAACAAATACATTGCGCTGCTTGGCCATCATTTTCAACTTACACTCAGGCCTATGCATTGGGCTGGGAACTGAACAATGCCGCGTCGCAACTTTACGCCGCCGAAGGCCAATGTTTTGTTATCGGAGCGTGTGGCATGGTGTCGGATGAAATGATTGATATGTTGGTTGAAAATGATGAACATAAAGAATTGATCGCAGCCGGAGGCGGGCACGCTGTAATCTATGGCCCAGATGGCAATTCATTAGCGGAAAAACTGCCTGAAAATGAAGAGGGGCTATTAATTGCGGCCTTGGATATGAATGAAATTACTATCGCCAAGGTGTTTGCAGACCCTGTCGGGCACTATTCTCGCCCTGATGTCACACGCTTGTTATTTAACCGACGCGCGCAACCAGTAACGGAAGAACATGCGCCCCACGAAGATATTGACGCGGCTCTGGACGCCGCCGAGGAAGCCGAAGCCTCAGCCTAAGCAAAGTATCTATTTAGTAATTTCAAACTACGCGTACGAGGAAGCCAATGACTAAAAGAAATCAGAACAATATGCCGGCGGACTTTGAACCACCGGTTCCCGCTTGGGCTGCCGACTGGACTGGTCAAGCAAACTCCTTAACGACGGCTGTTTTTGGTATTCAAAGTGAATTGACTGCCGATTTCAAAGCATGGGCAAATTCGGCATTATATGATGTCGAGTTTGCTCCAGAGTTAGTTGAAATGGCGGCGTTTACGGATCTCGCTTCGGTTAAAAATACGGTTTACATTGCCTACTGGCGCGACGACAACTACCTGAAATGGTGGGCTAATGAAAAGGTATCGCAATGGTGGTTAAGCGATGATCGTTTGAATGAACCGCAAGGCTATTGGCGTGAACACTATCGTACCCAGGTCGAGGGCATAGAAACTTTACATTCAACGCCCAATTCTCATGGTGTGGCGAATTTATCGACAACTCTTGAAGGGCCGATTGATGAACATGGCTACGCGGGCTCAGCGCGTGACCGTATCCAAGTTTCAGAGACGGGTGATGTAAGTACGACAAAATCAATTGGCGAGTCCATTAATCATACAAATGAGTCAGACGGAAAACGCATCACAATTAAACCTCCAAAAAATATGTGTGTAATTCGCTCGGGGCAAGATTGGTCTCATTGCGATGAGGACGAGCGAAATTCATATTTACAACAGGTTCACCCTACGCTTATCAAAGGTATGGACTATTTGGCTAAAAATCCGGCTGAAAGCCGCTGTCTGACCATGCGTTTAATGACCTCGGTAGACTCGGAATGCACAGAGGTGGAGCAAACGTTTGGATTGGGCTATGGACTTGATATTTTCGCGTTTGAAAATTGGGCAAAGAGCCATCCAACTCATTTGAAGATATTTAATACCTTTTTAGAGCATGCGGGCCATTATGCCGAGAATATGCAGCTCAGACTCTGGCATGAAGTGTCGATTCTTGACAATGATGCGGGTCACTTTGAATACATTAACTGTCACCCAGAGACTGGTCTTATGGCACATATTTAGTGTATGGTGGTTTGCTCCATTCACAGCTCGAGGAGATTAGGCTTTGTCTTATATTATTCAAAGCGGTTATCACAAGTCGGCCGACGCCGGACACGGAGAGTCGAATTTTGACTACTGGCGCGAAGTCATCTGTAAAGAATTCGTGCAGTTGCAGTGTGAGCCTCATCCAGGCCAGGATATTAAGAATTTCAAATCCGATTTGCGCGGTGGTGTTGGTCTTAAGGACGTCAGCTTTTCTGAGGTTGTCTCAGCCCCGCAGATTGTAAAACGAACGATGCACCAAGTGAGTCGGGCGGAGGCAGACGATTTTCTGATAAGCTTCCAAGTAGAGAATACAGGCACCGTTCGCCAGTTCGGACGAGAAGCCCTGCTAACCACCGGAAGTTTTGCGCTGTACGACAGTACCTCGCCCTATTCTCTTAGTTTCCAAGAGGCGTTCCATCAGTTTGTTATAAAAATGCCGCGCGAAGTATTAGCGAGGCATCTGATCGAGCCGGAAAAATACGCGGCGATGACCATTGACGCTAATGCTGGATTGGGGCTGGTTCTAAAAGATTTTATTTTTTCATTGGCTAAGGAATTAAGCAGTTCTGATGTTCAATCCAGTGAAGTATTGTCCGAGAACTTGGTGAGCCTGATTGCCTTATCATTCAGCTCTACCGTAGTGCAAAAAGGCTTAGCAGAGAGCGAATGCGTTAAAGAGGCCTTAATAAGGCGGATCATTCAATTTATTGAAAGTAATCTTTTTGACCCCAGTTTGAATAATACTAAAGTCGCTGAATCTCAAGGTATTTCAATTAGATACTTGCACAAGCTTTTTCAAGATCGAGAAGAGTCGGTACACGAAATGATTATCGATAAGCGGCTCGCCGCGGCGCATCATCTATTGGTTGATAGCAAGTCTAACAAGCTGACAATTGAAAGTGTTGCGTACCATGTGGGCTTTTCCAGTGCGCCACATTTCTCAAGAGTGTTTAAGGCGCATTATGGAGTATGCCCCAGCTCTGTTATTTGAAATGTGCTTTCACGGACGAGCCGACTGAAAACTCCTCCGAACGTTTCTCTACGTTGCCTTTCTTAAATTCGCGGATTCTCAGCTCCACCCATCCTAGGTGACTATTTTCGGAATAGTACCAAATTCAGGCTGTATCCATATCGAAGGTTCTGAACCACCTAATCGCTTG
Source organism: uncultured Gammaproteobacteria bacterium (assembly GCA_964549895.1). Classification (GTDB taxonomy): domain Bacteria; phylum Pseudomonadota; class Gammaproteobacteria; order Arenicellales; family Arenicellaceae; genus Arenicella. The sequence continues at coordinate 188 of CAZJWW010000147.1, read as the reverse complement.
CGTTATTAATAGTCAAAAACACGTTTCACCCTAAGGCATATATCCTAAAACTTAAATTCTAATTATTGCCTATTAGGATAAGGCTTAATTGTTCTAAAAGTTAAATTTAGTCTGGGACTGGCCTTAACACGCTTGGGTATCTGATGTTGCCAGCATTGCTGTGTAGTACCGCGCATCATTAAAAGACT
>CAZJWW010000146.1:0-6733 GCA_964549895.1 uncultured Gammaproteobacteria bacterium | reverse complement strand
GCCTGCATTTCTTTAGCAACTGCAAGTGCTGGAAATACATGGCCGCCGGTCCCACCCGCCATAACCATTAAATGAGAGGTATCACTGGTCACACCAATACCTCCGCTGTTTTAGTATTTTTAGCTTTATTGGTCTTACGACCTTGCTTTTTTGATCGAGGCTTAGATGCACGAACGGCTGAAGTATTTCTAGACGTACTTCCTGGGGCATTCATGTCTCGAACTCGATTTTGACGATCCACTGCGAACAACAAACCCATGGCGATACAACACACCAACATACTGCTGCCGCCATAACTGATAAACGGGAGCGTTAGGCCTTTGGTTGGCAGTGCTCCTAGGTTCACACCAATATTTATAATGGCTTGAAACACCAATAAAAACCCGATTCCTTGCGCGAGTCTGGCGGCATAAATTCGACCAATAAGTTCTGCCGTTCGCGAAATAATTAAAGCTCGATGCAATAGTAGTGCGAATAAACATATTACTAGCGTTATGCCAACCAAACCTAACTCTTCACCAATCACAGCCAAAATAAAGTCAGTGTTGGCGTGAGGTAGGTAGTAAAGTTTTTGAATGCTTGCGCCCAAGCCAACACCAAATATTTCACCTCGGCCGATCGCAATCAAAGCTTGTGTCAATTGAAAACCAGTATCAAATGGATCGGCCCAAGGATCTCTAAAACTCAACACCCGCTGCATGCGATACTCCGACATACCGACCATAAAAAACATCGCTATTGCGGCAAAGCTAATACATAACAAGGTGTGGCTTAAGCGAATACCGCCGAGAAACATCATCAAACCAACGGTAACTGTGATAACTACAAAGCTACCGAAATCCGGTTGTAGTAATAGCAATACCGCCAAGATAATCAGCACGACGCCAATATTGACAATGCCCTTGGAAAATTTTTCTAATTCGGACTGTTTGCGAGTCAAGTAACTCGCGGCGTAAATCACCATCGACAATTTTGCAATTTCTGCTGGTTGCAAACGCAAACCCAATAAAGATATCCAACGCCGACTACCATTAACCTCAACTCCCACAAACAAAAGCACCACCAGCATTAATAAAGAAAGTACTAGCAATGGCATACTTAGCCTTTCCCAAACCCACACTGGGATAGTGGCAATCAAGATTGTCATAGAGAGCCCCAAACTGATATGCACAAGCTGTCGCCACAGGTGCCCAGTATTAGTCTGCAGAGTTTGATTACCTAACGCAATGGTAGAAGAAAACACCATTACTAAACCCAGCATTAGCAGGGTCACAAACACGCCCAGCAATACTGAATCAACACCTATGGCGTTGGCCCGCGGCTGAAATCGAGTTGCCTGCAACGATGCGCTGGTCATGTAGCACCTCGCTCAGCCAACCAAGCATTAGTATGTTTTACAAAGTCGTCGCCGCGTTGCTCAAAGTTTTTATACATATCAAAACTTGCACAGGCAGGAGAAAATAAAACAATATTGTTTTCCTGCGCATTCTCTCCTGCTACGTTAACGGCAGATCTTAAGTCAGATACACTTTTTATCTCCAACGCGCCAGACAAAGCCGATTCGATTTTCTTAGCATCCTCACCAAACAGAATTAGCAGTTTGATGTTTTTACTAATAGCGTCTCGCAAGTCAGTAAAGTCCGCGCCCTTCGCCTGGCCACCCGCGATCCAAATCACTTCACAGTCAACACTACTTAAAGCAGTTGCCGTGGCGCCTATATTGGTAGCTTTAGAATCGTTTACCCAAACAACGCCATTAACACTTGCGACTGTCTGCATTCGGTGCGCTAAACCCGAGAAGTTTTTGACCGCGCTCACCTGACCCTCTAAGGATAAGGATAGGCGATCAACCAAGGCAAAAGCGGCCAACACATTTTTAATATTATGTTGACCAATGAGTGGAATATCTTCGCGGCGCATCAAACGCTGTTGGCCTTTGCTTAACCAACCGCCCTTCGAGATACCGAATTCGTTATCGTTGCTAGGTTCGTCTAACTCAAAATTTAAAACAGACGGAGTATTTGCAACCTGTTTAATATCGACATCTCGGCGCGGAATGATAGCCGATTCAGCACCACGAAATATTCTCGCCTTAGCTAATATATAGTCACCCATGGATTCGTAACGATCCATGTGGTCGGCACTGATATTCAAAAAACCGGCTGCTAAAGCAGGAACTCTGGCGGTGGTTTCTAGCTGAAAACTGGATAACTCAAGTACCGCTACATTGTAATTAGCGCCTGTTGTCAATGCATCTAAAACTGGTAAGCCTATATTTCCAGCGACCAGTGGGTCTAAGCCGCTTTCTGCGCACATTGCGCCGACTAAAGAAGTAACGGTGCTTTTGCCATTAGAGCCAGTGATCGCAATAACCGGTTGCTGGTTTTCTTGTAAAAACAACTCGATGTCACCAACGATTTCCACACCAGCAGATTTGGCTTGGCGTAAAGCAGGCTCATGCAAAGCAACGCCAGGACTAAGCACGATCAAACTCTGCGCACTTAGCAGCGCACTGTCAAACTCACCGAAATAACAGTTAACTTCTGGAAACTCATCAGCCAATCGTTTTGCCAAAATCGGCTCGGCGCGTGAATCCATAACACTGACGCACAAACCACGAGCCAATAGGTAACGCACAGCGCTATAACCAGTTACTCCCAAACCCACGATCATCGCCGCTGAATGCTCGGCAAGTATCGATGTTTGAGTTTGTGTTGTGGGTAATAACATGTTTGTGGTTTGTTTAAATAGTCTTCGTTTATCTAACCTTGAGCGTTGCTAAACCGATCAATACGAGGATCAAACTAATAATCCAAAACCGTACAATTACGCGCGGCTCCGGCCAGCCCTTTAACTCAAAATGATGATGGATTGGCGCCATTCGAAAGATTCGCTTACCCGTGAGCTTGAAAGAAATAACCTGCAGAATCACCGACACGGTTTCCAGCACAAAGATCCCACCCATAATGAATAACACTAATTCTTGCCTAGCGATCACGGCAACCACACCGAGCGACGCTCCGAGAGAGAGTGAACCAATGTCACCCATGAATACTTGCGCTGGATAGGTGTTAAACCATAAAAAACCTAGACCTGCGCCGACCAGTGCTGCGCAAAAAATCATTACTTCGCCAGCACCAACTACTCTAGGAATGGCTAAATATTCAGAGAAAATTGCATTGCCCGACAAGTAGCAAAATATGCCTAGAGCAGCCGCTACCATCGCCGTTGGAACAATGGCCAAACCATCCAGTCCATCGGTTAAATTAACAGCGTTGCTGGTACCAACAATGACTAAGTACGTCAGTGGTATAAACATAATCCCGAGCGGAATCGCTACATCTTTGAAAAAAGGAATAATGAGTTCAGTTTCAACAGGAAACTGAGCCGTTTTATATAAAAACAATGCCGCTAGGGTGGCGACGACACTCTGACTCAGAAACTTATTAAGCGAGCCCATTCCTCGCGGATCCTTATTGATCAGTTTTTGGTAATCATCGTACCAACCAATCAATCCAAATAAAGCGCAAGTAAACAAAGTCACCTGAACAAAGCGATTGCTTAAATCTGCCCAGAGTAAAGTAGCCAAAATAACCGACGTCAGTATAAGAAGACCGCCCATGGTCGGCGTACCGACTTTATCAAAATGCGTTGGCGGGCCATCTTGGCGCACGGTTTGACCAATCTGGTGATGACTCAGGCTACGAATCATTATTGGCCCAACCAGCAAGGATACACTTAATGCCGTTAACACCGCGCAGATAGCACGAAACGTCAGGTACTGAAAAATATTAAAAAAACTATATTGCTCAGATAAAGCTTGAAATAGTGCCACCAGCATTAGTGCTCACCCAGCCCATCGGCATTAGACCGAAATTTTACTTGCAAAGCATTGATGACATTTTCCATCTGTACAGACCGCGAGCCTTTTACAAGTACGGCTCCCTTATCGATATGCTGATTGGCATAGTCGATAAGCTCGTTCTGAGATTTAAATGCAATGGCTAACACTGCTTCCGTTGATTTTTTCGAGTGATAGCCTTGCAGAACTACTTCTGCATATTCACCACATACCAGTACGGTATCAATCGCTGCTGCGGCAATAGCCTGACCAAGCTGTCTATGCTCTTGCTCAGCGGCAGCTCCGAGTTCGGCCATATCACCAATAATTAAGGTGCTGTCTTTATAGGCAGCCAAGACGTCGATAGCGGCTCGCATCGATAATGGATTGGCGTTATAGGTATCATCTATCAAAGTGACTGAACCAAAACTTTGTAGATCCAATCTGCCTGAAATTGGTCGATAAGATTGCAAGCCTGCTTGAATCTTATTTATCGGAATATTGGCGGCCAGTGCAGTGGCAATGGCCGCCAATGCATTCGCCACATTGTGCGCACCCACCGTTGCAATTTGAACTTCAAAATCCGCCCCAAGCCCATTCACACTAAGACGCAATTTATTGTCAATTTGTTGATAGGCAGCAGTGACATCAGCGTCACTATTCAACGCGAAGGTAACAATTCGTTGCTTAGCAACCTGTTGCTTCCATTGCTTTGCAAACGCATCGTCGTTATTGATAATGGCAACACCGTCGGGCGCTAAGCCTTCAAAAATTTCGGCTTTGGCCTGCGCGACCGCTGCTATGCTACCCAAGCCTTCAAGATGCGCAGCCGCGGCATTGTTAATCAATGCGATGGTAGGCCGCGCCATTTGAGTAATACGCGAAATTTCTCCAGCATGATTCATCCCCATCTCGACGATCGCGTACTGATCATCTGGACCTAAGCGCATCAAAGTCAATGGCACACCAATTTCATTGTTGAGGTTACCCTTAGTAACTACGCCATTGCCAATCTGCTGAAAAATAGCGCCCAACATTTCTTTTACGCTGGTTTTTCCAACACTGCCGGTAACACCTACCAAAGGCAATACAAACTGTCCACGCCACCAGCCGGCCAAATCCTTAAGTGCTTGATGAGTATCATCTACCACCACACTCGGTAGCTCTGATTTCTCAACCTTTTGTTCCGCTACGCTCTCGATTAATGCCGCGCCTGCGCCTGCATCATGCGCTTGATCAATAAAGTCGTGAGCGTCGAATCGATCGCCCCGCAACGCTACAAATAATCGATTTTGACAGTCTGCACGAGTATTAATTGACACTCCTTGTAGCATGACATCACTGCCCAACATGCGTCCTCGTACAGCCGCTGACACTTGCGATAATTGCATCATGCGGCCGCTCCTAAGCCTAGCGCCTGCATGACTTCTTGTCGATCGGAGAAAGGCCGCTTCACGCCGCTAACTTCCTGCGTAGACTCATGGCCTTTGCCAGCAATTAATACCCAGTCGGCTTGCTTGGCTTGCCTGATAGCTGATCGAATAGCATCGGCTCGGTCCAACACAACTGTCGCTTCGCTGGCAATACCGGACAACACGTCATTGGCGATCAGTTGCGGCTTTTCTGAACGCGGATTGTCGTTAGTTACAATAATATGGTCAGAAAATTGTTCTGCCGCTGAGCCCATGATCGGCCGCTTGGCCTTATCTCGATCACCACCACAACCAAATACGCACCACAGCTCGCCACGACAATGTTCTTTGATTGACAATAGTGCTTTCTCTAGTGCGTCTGGCGTATGCGCATAATCGATTATGACCTTGGGCTGACCACCCGCGGTATAGAGTTCCATACGCCCGGGTGCTGGCTTAAGCGTCGCTAAAACTCTTTGAATTTCTTCAATTGGGGAGCTTAGAGACAACAAAGTAGCTACTAACATAGTGACGTTTGGAATATTTACCTTGCCAACTAGCGGTGTTTTTATAGCAAACTCCACACCGTTACCTTCGATCAGCATCGACATTCCGTTTTCATGCAATTCAATATCATCAGCACTAACATCACCGGCTTGGCCAAAACTGACGATAAACTCTGCATCAGCTCGATCAAGCAAGGTCACACCCAGCTCATCATCTGCATTAGTGATTAGCAGTTCAGAACGGAACTCCGTAAATAAACGCTGTTTGCTCGCTGCATAGGCCGACATACTACCGTGGTAATCCAGATGGTCATGACTGAGATTGGTAAATAATGTACAGAAGAAGTTAATGCCATTAACGCGCCCTTGATCTAAGGCGTGCGAGGACACTTCCATACAGACCTGTGTCACACCCTGGGCTTGAAACTCAGCCATAAGACGATGTAAAAAAATAGGGTCGGGCGTCGTGTGGGATGCGTCTGACATGGTGTCCAAAGCACCATTGCCAATGGTGCCTATCATTGCCGCGCGCATACCCATTTGAGTTAGCGCTTGCAGCAATAGATAACAACAGGTAGTTTTGCCGTTGGTACCAGTAACGCCAAATACCTGTAACTTAGTGGTAGCGCGATCGAAAAATTCATGGGCGACGTGACCCACGATGTCCTGAACTTGATCTACTGGAAATGCTGGTATGCTTACCGAAGTTGGCAATGGATATTTTATTACACCTTGATCACCCAACTCATCTGAGTCACTTGCTCGATCAAGAGTCGCTTCATAAATAATTGCCGCGGCGCCCGCTTGTTGCGCCGCTGCTATATAATCTCGGCCATCTGCAGTACCCCCAGGATAAGCAAAAAACAACGCGCCTGGTTTTACTTCGCGACTATCGATGGTCAACGACTCGATCAAAATATCGCTGTCGTATTCGATCGACAATAATTGCAAAATATCGCTTAAGGGCTTTTGAT
>CAZJWW010000145.1:0-6810 GCA_964549895.1 uncultured Gammaproteobacteria bacterium | reverse complement strand
GAACGATTTAACGAATGTGTTGCGTCGACTGGTTGACCTCACAGCAATGAAGAGACAAATTGAATATCAACTATAGCCGCTACTATACTAGGAGTAGTTATTTCAGGGGTATGTTCATACTGAACTTACTCGTATTTAAAGTAACAACATGGCGCTGACAAGTTATTGACGCTGATTCCTTAGTAGTAAATATGATTACGCATCTCGCCACTATCAAATAGCTCCTGGCACACGTCTATAAAAACCAGTCGCTTGTCTAGCGTGGTTCGCCGGGTGATGCGATGTGTTGCAGCAATCAGTCTTGGCCCCTTCACTTTATCTTTTACTCGGGGTACGACCATAGGGTCGCCTAGAGGCGTAAACGGGTTGGCGGGTCTTAAAATGCGCAGAGACACAGCATCTGTGCAGCCGACGACCGATTGTGCCCCAGTGCTGATATTGCTGTGCATATATACTTTTGGTTTGAGATTACGCTCTGTATACATTCCATAGAATAACTCCCATGCTGGGCCGTCTTTGATAAATATATGTGGGTGCTTTGCTAAATCTTTAAGACTTACTGGTTTTCCAGTATCGAGCGGGTGACCTTTTCTAAGCATTACGCAAGCTTGCGGGTCACATAGGTCAACAACGTGAAATTTTTCAGGGATATTTTTTCGTAAACTGAAAGTAATCAGAACATCTACCTCGGCGTTATCAAGGCTTTCAAATTCTGTGTCCATCCAAATAGTTTTAACCGACACACTCAAATCAGGGTGTGCGTCATTTATCTTTTTAATAGTTCTAGGAATTAGTGACCAGGTTAACCCCTCTTGACAACCAATGGTAAGAGTTCCTTTGAGTTTCCGATTTTTTACGTTAAAGCTACCTTCTAGCTCATCAACGTTGAGCAACAAATCTTTTCCTCGCTCTAGGAGCAATCGACCATCATCTGTTAGTGCCACGCCATTGGACGGTTTACGAATGAACAGGGCGGTGTTTAGTGTGGCTTCCAGTTTCTCAATAGAATTACGAATCGATGTTATCGAAATATGAGATTTTTCTGCGGCAGCGGTAAAGCTGCCAGTTTCACTGGCGGCTAAAAAATGCCGGATATATTCTATTTTGATCATGACTAATAATACAATAAATGTACTTATATTAAACAATAAATATGTTTGAGCGTACAATCAAAGTATGAATAATCACATTAGCAGAAGTTAATAACATAGTTCATGATCGAGGAGAAGATAATGAGGTTCATAAAAACAGGCAAATCTGCCTTAGCCTATACGGCGATATCTGCTTTAATAACTGCGGCGACTGGAAATGTTGCAATTGCCCAAGATAGCGGAAACGCACTACTTGAAGAAATAGTAGTTACAGCGACTAAAAAGTCAGGTGGAGAGAATCAACAAGACGTTGAAATTGCGATTACCGCGTTCGGTGCCGATCAACTTGATGCCTTTCAAGTTCGTAGCGTATCGGATCTAAGTTTTAGAATACCTAATGTGCAATTAGATGAAATTGGAACCACCAAAGGAACAGCAAACTTCTCTGTTCGCGGTTTAGGGGTTAATTCATCTATCCCATCTATTGACCCGTCAGTGGGTGTGTTTGTCGATGGAGTCTATCTTGGTATCAACTCTGGTGTCGTGTTTGATACCTTTGATTTGGCCTCAGTTGAAACGTTGCGTGGGCCACAAGGCGTATTGTTCGGACGTAACGTAACAGGTGGAGCTGTTCTTGTTAATACAGGCAACCCTACCGAAGAGCTTTATGCGAAAGTTAAAGTTGCCGCAGAATCAGGCTTTAGAGGCACTGGGGCCAACTACTATGTGTCTGGCGTTTTGTCGGGGCGTATTGCCGATGGGTTTAAAGGTAAAGTTGCGGCGTATAACAACAATGACCGCGGATGGCATGAAAATCTATTTGATGGCAGCAATTTTGGTTTGAGTGAGACCACTCTCGTGCGCGGTGCCTTGGAGTATGATGGCACGGAAGGCCTAAATATTCTCGCAAAAATAGAGCTTGGCGATGCAGACGGCGATGGTGCTGCAGGTCAAAGTCACCAAAATGGTGCTGGGGTGAATAGTTTTGCGACCAATATTCTTATGGATCCTGCTCAAACTTTTGATCGTAATACGTTCGATTTTGCGGTAAATACTCGCGGCTTCCAAGAGTCGGATTGGACTCATTTTAGCTTAAGAACGGACATCGATGTTGGTAACGGTACGATAACGAATATTACGGGTTTCCGTGAGTACACGCAGATTGGGCTTTCAGATATCGATGCCTCTATTGTTCAGGTGTTTGATGCTTTGTTTAACGTTGACCAAGAACAATTTTCTACTGAGTTGCGTTATAACGGTTTATTCCTAGATGACCGCTTAGACTTCACCGCTGGGCTTTTCTATTTTCAACAAGATCTTGCTTATGAAGAGCAACGACGGGTTACTGCTACACCTCTAAATTTTGATGGTGGTGGTGTGTTGGATCATGAAACTTTTGGCGTTTTTGCCTCGGTTGAGTATGCTGTTTCAGATCGTCTATCGTTAAACGCTGGCTTGCGTTTCTCTGACGAGACCAAAGAAGCTAATATTGCTCAAATAGAAATTGCGGCAGATAATTCTCCTTGTTTTATTTTCAATGGTGGACCAGGGGATAGAGATTGTACGCTTGAAGCTTTCCCCCTATTTAGTACAGATAATTTATCTCCTAAACTTGGTTTTGGTTATGCAATTAACGATAACGCGCGAATCTATGGGCATTGGTCGCGAGCTTTTCGTGCTGGTGGATTTAATCTTCGAAATACCGAGGACCCGAACGCAGATGTAGTGTTTGGTGCAGGCCCATTTGAAGATGAACGTATCGATAGCTTTGAGTTTGGTTTTAAATCAGAGCCTATTCCTGGCGCGCGTATAAATGCAGCAGTCTTTTTTAGTCAAGTGGATGACCTTCAGCGCGAGATTAATGTTGCTGGCGGCACCGCAGTGGTACTGCAGGTTATTGAAAATGCGGCTGATGCAGATATTCTTGGATTTGAATTTGACGCTTTGTGGCCAGTGACAGATAACTTTTTTCTAACTGGATCGCTTGGTCTGATCGACGGAGAGTTCACGAGTGTTAGTCTCAACCTCAACACGCCGGATGCCGCAGGTTTGGGATTGCCGGGTGGACCAGATGATCTAGAGCTTGATATTCCTCGGTTGTCACCGTTTACAGCCAATGTCGGTTTCACCTATATAGCTGACACAAATTATGGCGCGTATACGGTAAATTTAAATTATTCGCACAGAGATGAAACACCATTTACCGATAACAATCTTGGCTTTGTAAACGAGCAAGATCGTTTTGATGCCAGTGTTGCCTTGTCCCTGAATTCAGGTTTGAATTTCACGTTTTACGGTAAGAACTTAACGGATGAAGTTCTGCATGGTGGTGATACTCAACTGAGTAACGGAACATTTTCACCTCTTGCAAAAGGACGTGTAATTGGCTTGGAAGTAAATTACGAATTCTAGGTCCCCCCTCTTAGATATGAATACTCCACAATTGTGTGGAGTATTCATTTTCTATTTATTCAAAGATTAGGAATAGGTGCAATGATTGACGGCAATATGCAGGTCGCTGACTTTAACCTTGTCAGCGTATTACAACACGCTGCACGGTGGCATGGACAACAAGAAGTGGTTTCCAATAGCGTTGAAGGCGGTATCCATCGCACCAATTATGCAGAGCTTTATGACCGTGTTGGTCAACTAGCCCATGCATTGACGAAGCTGGGAGTAAAGTCTGGCGAGCGCGTCGGAACGATGGCTTGGAATACCTACCGTCATCTAGAATGTTGGTATGCGATAAGCGGAATGGGAGCCGTTTGCCATACTCTTAACCCTCGACTTTTCCCTGATCAGGTCGAATTCATCGTTAATCATGCCGAAGATCAGTTTATATTTATTGATAGCACCTTTGTGCCCGTTATTGCTAATGTGATCGACAAACTTCCTTTGCTTAAAGGTTTGGTGGTTATGACCGATAAAGCGCACATGCCCGATGTGGATGAGTTAGGTATTGAGGTTCATTGTTACGAAACTCTAATCAAGGGTGAGAGCAAGGTGTTTGAATGGCCTAGCTTTGATGAAAGAGCGGCTTCATCACTTTGTTATACCTCAGGAACAACCGGCGACCCGAAGGGCGTTTTATACACGCATAGATCAAATATTCTGCATGCTCTAGCGGGAGCGAGCGGTGAAGTATTTAATATTAATGCGTCCAGCAGTGTGCTAATGATTGTGCCCATGTTTCATGCTAATAGCTGGGGGCTTGCTTATGGTGGGCCCATGGCTGGTGCTAAACTAGTTATGACTGGCCCACATATGGGTGGCAAAGATGTTCATCACCTTATCGAGTCCGAGAACGTAACTATTTCGGCTGCTGTACCCACGGTATGGACAGAACTATTGCAATATCTCGCCGCTAGTAATAGTGATATTCCATCGCTAAAGGAAGCGGTAATCGGTGGTTCGGCTGTTCCTCGTTCGATGCTTGAAGTTTTTAGAGATAAGTACCAAGTAGATGTCATTCACGCATGGGGGATGACTGAAACCAGCCCAATTGGGTCGGTCAATCGGGCAACTCCAGAAATTCAAAAAATGAGCCTAGAGGAACAAACCGATACTCGAATCAAACAAGGTCGGGCTGTATTTGGTATCGATATTACTATTGTCGATGAAGACAACAATGAGTTGCCGCATGATGGCAAAGCATTCGGCCGTTTATTGGTGCGCGGTCAATGGGTTATCGAACGCTATTATAAAGCTGAGCAAAGTGCACTTGACCAGAATGGTTGGCTGGATACTGGCGATGTTGCAACGATTGATCCACAAGGCTTTATGCAAATCACAGATCGCTCAAAAGATCTTATAAAATCAGGTGGCGAATGGATATCATCAGTAGATATTGAAAATACAGCCACCGGCCACCCCGATTTAATGATTGCTGCGTGTGTGGGGGTCTATCATCCAAAGTGGGAAGAACGCCCGCTCTTAGTTGCTGTTAAACAAGAAGGCCAAGACCCAAGCATAGACAGTATTAAAGACTTTATTGCTACCCAGCACGCCAAATGGCAAGTTCCAGACAACATCGTATTTATTGATGACATGCCTCTGACCGCCACAGGTAAGCTTGATAAGAAAGTTTTAAAAGCTAAATTTTCTGACCATTATAGAGAGTTGCAAACTGTATAATTAACATCGTATGTAATTAAATGTATTCTATAATTAGATTTAGAAGGGCTGTAGTTATAAATTAATAGGGAGCTAGGAATACAATGAACGATACCACGACTCAAGGTGAGCTAAACCCTTCGGAACTACTTGATAGAGCACCTATGCAAAGTCGGCAATGGCTTATTGTTCTACTTTGTATAGGCTTAATGGCGCTAGACGGTTATGACGTTCTTGCGATCAGCTTCGCGTTACCAGGGATGACCGCAGAATGGGGATTAAGTAATGCATTGAAAGGAATAATTCTTCCATTAGAGCTTTTAGGTATGGCCGTTGGCGCTATCTTTATGGGGTCGCTTGCCGATAACAAAGGGCGTAAACCCGTCATTCTAATATCCTTAGTGATAGTTACCACTGGTATGCTCGTAGCAGGACTAGCGCCTAATGTCTACATTTTAGGTATTGCGCGCGTATTCACAGGTATTGGTGTTGGCGGAATACTTGCCACTAGTGCGCCGACTGCTTCTGATTTTTGTAATGCTAAAAATCGGGCATTTGCGGTGGTACTCGTCGCGGGTGGTTATTCTTTAGGTATCTATCTAGGCGCAACTTTTTTATCGCCCTTACTTAAGACCTTCGATTGGCGCGTTACATTTTATCTAGGTGCCGCAGTTGGTGCTGTATTTATTCCGGTGATTTATTTCTTTATACCAGAAACTATTTCTCATCTTACCCGTTCCCGATGTGATGGCGCTCTAGATAAAATACGTAAAACATTCCAGACTCTTGGTCATACGCCACCTGAAAACATGGGTAAGGTAATTAACGAGACCAAAGAAATAATATCACCCTTATCGCTGTTCAAACCGGGCATTGCACTTGTGACTACCATTTTAGTTATCGCCTATTTTGGCAACATTGCAACCTACTATTATTTCGTCAAATGGTTGCCATCACTCACCACCGATCTAGGTTATACAGCATCAGAGGCAAGTAGCATTTTGGGTATAGTGAGCCTCGGTGGTGTTGTCGGATCTATTGGTGTGAGCATTGTCTCTCGGTTTATGTCAATTAAACCGTTGATGATTATCATTCTTCTGCTGGGTGGTACTGGCGTCGCAATTTTTCCATATGTAATGTCATCTTTACTACAGATGAAAGTACTTGGTTTTGCCACTGGTTTATGTGTGTTTGCTGCACTTGCTGGTTTCTTCGGGTTATTCGCAATTTGCTACCCACCTAAATTGTTGGCGGCTGGCACCGGACTTGTAATAGGTATCGCGCGTGGCGGAGCAATATTAGGGCCACTAATTCCAGGGCTTTTATTTACTGCGGGGCTTGGTTTGGAAGCCGTTGCCATCATCATGGCAATTGGTTCGTTACTGGCTGGTATCACGGTAATTTTCTTACCGCGATACAGATCTGGCGGTAATAACAAGCAAAATTTTGAAACGGCGAAATCCTAGTTAGTTCTTCTAGTAAGACAAAATAAAAGGCCCTTACTATCTCAATGAAATTAGTGAAGATAAGTTTCCTCGACTTTTAGGGATGAGAGTGACCAGTGTAGAAAGTTCTGAAATTCGAGCGAAAATGAAAGTCACAAAAT
>CAZJWW010000144.1:0-7143 GCA_964549895.1 uncultured Gammaproteobacteria bacterium | reverse complement strand
GCTAAAATACCAATAATCGCTACAACGATCATCAATTCGATTAGGGTAAAACCCTTTGCTGCATTCTTATGCATGTTTTGTATAGTTTTCATTTTTGTTATTACCTGTTTGAAATTAAATATTATTTTAAAAGTTAATGTTGAGAGTCTTTTAAAACATGACCGGACTCGCTTGCTAACGAGACTTGTTATAGCAAGCAATTGGTTTTATTGGAATATTTACTTAACTTATTTTGTTAAAAAGTGTGTAACAAATAAGTCGTTGATATTAAAAGAAATTATTTTTAATTTCGATTAAAAAATAGGCAAAATGAGGGGTGACAAATATTGTCAGTCAATGTCGTATTTCGTCAATTTGTACCTAAAAGAACGAAAAGTCATTCCGAGGAGTTTTGCGGCTTCGGTTTTATTGCCTTCGGTGGTTGCTAGGGCCGCTTTTAGTGCGGTTTTTTCTTGACGAACTAGATATTCATCAATTGTTTCGTCACCTGGTACATAGTTTTTGATCTCCGAGCGCCTTATTCCTTGTGCCATCGATGAAATCAACCAAGAGAAAAATATTAATATCAGCCCGTATATAGCCAATCTAGCATAGCGAGGTTCGGGTAGATCGTTTGCGAATACACTGTAAAAATGCTCATAAAACATCAATATTACCGCTCCTGAGGCTAAACCTATGGCATATTTGCGCGGCAGAGTTACAGCGCCTGTGGTGCAAACTATAAAGTAAAGTAAAGAGAAATTACTGGCGATGCTGCCGGTGATATGTGTGACTACGGTCACTAATATTAGATCAAGCGCAAACTGCGCTAACAAAAGTGGGTCCAACGGTACCAATCTGTTCTTACTTAAATAACTAAAGGCAATGGCCGATAGTAGCAGTATCATGGCACACAAAAGGAAAGTTCCTGGGCTTGGTACGTGGTTGACAATGCTCCAAGCAGGATTTATTTGTGCAGGAACGACAATACAAACCACCATTACAGCTAGGCCGTAACGCAGTACGTTGAGGATTAAAACGGCCTGCCAAACGTCTTTTTTGAGGGTGTGCTCAAACTCTACCTTAGACAGGGATTCAATTTCAGCCTTTTGAATGGCTTTTTCTTCTAATTTTTGTGCCAGATCTGAGTTAGCGATGCTAATCAGTGACGATGCATTCTGTGCCATAATGTAATATTCTTATTTTTATAAACTGGATTGTAGGTAAATCGCTGCTATCTCAGCGCATTAATAGCCTTATACTTTAAGGTTTTTTAATGACCAGTGGCCAGTATTTTTATATTTTAAGGCATTTTTTTACATTTTTTATCACACTAGATAGTGTGTGCAATGCCCCAAATCTGTACATAGTCTACACCGTTTCTTTTTAAAACATTAGCAATTTCTGACGCAGTGGCGCCTGTCGTGAACACATCATCTACGATCGCGACGTGTTTTGGCATACTTCTGACCTTAGTTTTAGCCCTTTTTTTGTTGATAAAAATTAAATTTTTTATAAGAAATTGGTTCTTTTTAATTGGCTGCTCAATAAATTCAAAAGAGCCCCTTAAGTTGGATTGTCGTTGTTTTAAGGTTAGATCAGCCTGAGCCGGAGTAGCTTTGGGTTTTCTGAGAAGCTGGCGATCATAAGGCAGCTCCATAAGTTTGCTAAGTTGTTGGGTTAGCAATAGAGATTGATTGTAACCACGCTGTCTGAGCTTGCTTATATGCATGGGCACGGGAATCAGCAACTCCGGCATTTCTAGGGCATTTGCCTGAATTTCGATAAACAATAGTTTTGCCAGCGTTTTAGCAAGCTCTGGCCTTGCATGGTATTTAAACGCCTTTATTTGCTGGTCCACAGGAGCTTCATAACGAAATGGACAGAAACAAGCGTCAAAGGGCGGGGGTTTGCCAATACAACGGCCACAATAGTCGGTATTTCCGCTGTAACTTTGACCACAATGATCACAACAATGCGATTGAAAGGGCAGTGTTGCATAACATGAACGGCAGCAAGGGTGATTATCTTGCGCGAGTTCTCGCTTGCACCCAATACATACTCTAGGCACTAACCAATTAAGGCTGTTCTTAGCTAGAGATTTAAAACGTGTTTTATTGGCGCTTTTTAGTCGGCTAAATAGTGGGCTAAATTTCTTTAGATTATTTAAGTTGTAAAGGTTAAAATCCATTTTGGTTTACAAACCTCCATTTAATTTGTTTTTGCTGCGCTTCCTGCTCAGCATTTACTGCATGTTTAAAGTACCGCTCACTTCTTTTTATAACTTCTACGGATCTATAATATGTCAAATATTGCCGCGCAACAACAAAGTGTGCAATCTAAAAACGGGCCTCAAAAAACGTCTCGAGCCTTGGAAATTGAATCAGGATCTTTATTATGGCCGGTGAGGAAGATTGAGGCGTTGTTTGCTTTAGCCTTTAATGATTTGTTGTTTAAGGCCCAGCAAGTACACAGAGAGCACTTTAATCCTAATGAATTGCAATTGAGTAGTTTGCTGAGCATAAAGACCGGCGCCTGCCCCGAAGATTGTAAATATTGCCCACAAAGTGCTCTTTATAAAACGGGATTGGAAGTTGAACGTTTAATGCGTGTGGAGAAGATTGTAGCCGCCGCTAAAATTGCCAAAGATAATGGCGCTACGCGTTTTTGTATGGGCGCCGCATGGCGTAGCCCAAAAGATCAGGACTTAGCCGTAGTTGAGGAAGCAATTAAGCAAGTCAAAGTACTCGGCTTAGAGACTTGCGCTACTTTAGGTATGTTGAATGAGCAACAGGCACAGAATTTAAAAGCGGCTGGACTGGACTATTACAATCACAATCTAGATACATCTGCCGAGTACTACCAACAAATTATTAGCACGCGCAGTTATCAAGATCGGCTAGATACCTTGGAACGCGTGCGCAAAGTGGGTATGAATGTTTGCAGTGGCGGGATTGTTGGAATGGGCGAAAGCCGCCGAGATCGTGCAGCGTTAATCGCCAACTTGGCCAATTTGCCCCAACCACCGCAAAGTGTGCCAATTAATAACCTTATAAAGGTACTAGGTACGCCTTTAGATGAAGTGGAGCCTATTGATGATTTCGAGTTTATCCGCACTATCGCTGTAGCGAGAATAACTATGCCTCAGTCTTATGTTCGCCTATCAGCAGGCCGTGAAGACATGAATGACCAAATGCAGGCCCTGTGTTTTATGGCGGGTGCAAATTCAGTGTTTTATGGAGACGAACTATTAACGACTAATAACGCGTCAGCTCAGCATGATCGTGATCTAATGACCCGTTTAGGCATGAAGCCTGAGCAAATATCTGAAACGGCATAATCCTCTCTGGGGGTCGCAGTCTGTTCTTTAGTGAAAAGCTTTGGATAAATCGCAGTTTGCATTACGTCGATGACTACGAAAATAGTCTATATTAGAGCCATATTTTGTTGAAGGATAACGCCGCCTATGATACTTTCTCACGGCCTCCGTCAGGTACCGATAATATATGTTGAATGCGGCCTTCACATCAGTGACTTAGCCACTTTAGCCTGATGTAGAATATCAATAGTTTACTGCTTTGCACGCGAGAAATGCGGTTTAAATAGTACCTGGAATGTTGGTAGTTATGATTTTCGAGAATCGTGATACCACTAACGACAGATTCGATTAAAGTAGTAGAGACAGAATTTATAAATGATTGGAGCATCTCTAATTATGGTGTTATCTCAACACATAAAATCAATTGCCAGGTATGCAGTGGCAAAAATCATAAGAAAAACTATGTTTAAAGTGAAAATCGGACCTAAAGCGGTCGCCATTGGGAGCTCAATAATCGCCCTTATTTACAGCGGATTAGCTCAGGCTGAATACCGATTAAATTTTCAGGACCCGGTGACCCAAACTGCGCGCGATATTTATGGATTGCACATGCTGATCTTTTGGATTTGCGTGGCAATATTTATTGCAGTATTTGGTGTTATGTTCTATTCGATTTTTAAGCATCGAAAGAGCAAGAATTATCAAGCCTCGCAATTCAGTCACAGCACCAAGGTAGAAATAGTATGGACCGTCATCCCATTTTTGATTCTCGTGGTCATGGCGATTCCAGCAACCCAAGTTTTGATTAAGATGGAAGACACCACTAAATCTGAATTAACGATAAAAATAACGGGTTATCAGTGGAAATGGGGTTATGAATATCTTGGTACTGACGTTGAGTTTTTTAGTACATTGGCTACGCCAAGAGAACAGATTGATCAGTTTGATACCGCCAATGCACAGCCTCCAGGTGAGAACTATTTATTGGAAGTAGATAACTATCTAGTTGTTCCATCTGGCCGCAAGGTTCGCGCTTTGATTACCGCCAACGATGTGATTCACGCTTGGTGGATTCCAGCCTTTGGCACTAAAAAAGATGCCATCCCCGGTTATATCAATGAACTGTGGTTCAACGTAGACGAAGGTAAAGAAGGCTTGTATCGCGGCCAATGTGCGGAGCTGTGCGGCAAAGATCATGCGTTTATGCCGATTGTGGTTAAGGTAGTAACCGGTGCCGAGTTCGATAGTTGGTTAGCCTCAGGCGGTAAGGGTTTTGATGAAGCACCAGTCGCTGATGCTGAATCTACAGATGCTGAGCCTAGCGTGGAGGGAACAACTGAAACCGTTATCGAAGCAATCGTTCCAGCAGCAGTAGCAGCAACATCGGGTGCTGCAGCGACTGAAGAGCCAGCCGAATTTGTGGCGAAAACATGGACCAAAGACGAATTGATGACCTTGGGAAGCGAAGTATCCGTGCGCTGTGTGGCTTGTCACGGTGCTGAAGGCAAGGGCTTACCTGGGGCATTTCCGGCTATCGCCGGTAGTGCCGTAGCCACAGGCCC
The DNA here is from genome assembly GCA_964549895.1 of uncultured Gammaproteobacteria bacterium. Classification (GTDB taxonomy): domain Bacteria; phylum Pseudomonadota; class Gammaproteobacteria; order Arenicellales; family Arenicellaceae; genus Arenicella. The sequence goes on along the minus strand of CAZJWW010000144.1, from coordinate 2,283 downwards.
CATTGACGCTCATATCGATATAGTCATGTTCGGTAAAGCTGGTACCGCGATGGCCGCGTTTGGAAATCAATTAAATGACGAAGAACTTGCGGCTATAGTTACCTATCAGCGTAACTTTTTTGGTAACAATACTGGTGATGTGGTGCTTCCCGCCGACATCAAGGCAAAAAGATAGGATAGGAGATAGATCATGGCAAACGCAGCAACCGCACACGATCATCATGATGATCACGACCACAAACCACCGTTTTTCACACGTTGGTTTATGTCCACCAATCATAAAGATATTGGCACCCTTTATTTAATTTTCTCGCTCACCATGTTGTTTATTGGTGGCGCGATGGCATTAGTTATTCGGCTTGAGCTTTTTCAGCCAGGACTGCAATACATAGATCCACATTTCTTTAACCAAATGACCACCATGCATGCATTAATAATGGTGTTTGGTGCGGTCATGCCGGGTTTCGTGGGATTTGCTAATTGGATGATTCCATTGATGGTGGGTGCGCCAGACATGGCACTGCCAAGAATGAATAACTGGAGCTTTTGGATCTTACCCTTTGCCTTCAGCATATTGCTGCTAAGCTTTTTTGTACCCGGTGGGGCACCTGCAGCGGGCTGGACTCTGTATGCGCCCTTAACTATTCAAGGCGGCATGAGCGTCGATATGGGCATTGTAGCCATCCATATGATGGGTATTTCATCCATCATGGGCGCGATTAATGTCATCGTTACGGTATTGAACATGCGCGCGCCGGGCATGACTTTAATGAAAATGCCTATGTTCGTCTGGACATGGTTAATTACTGCCTTCTTACTGATTGCGGTTATGCCGGTATTTGCCGGTGCGGTCACCATGCTGCTGACCGACCGTCATTTTGGTACCGCATTTTTTAACCCAGCGGGTGGTGGTGATCCCGTGTTGTATCAACACATTTTCTGGTTCTTTGGTCACCCTGAAGTTTATATTATGATCTTGCCGGCCTTTGGCATTATCTCGCACATCATTCCCACCTTCGCGCGTAAACCGCTATTTGGTTATAGCTCAATGGTTTTCGCGACAGCCGCCATTGCATTTCTGTCGTTTATTGTATGGGCGCACCACATGTTTACCGTTGGTATGCCGCTGCAAGGTGAGTTGTTCTTTATGTACGCGACCATGTTGATTTCAGTGCCGACTGGGGTAAAAGTTTTTAACTGGGTCACGACCATGTGGCGCGGTTCTATGACCTTTGAAACACCAATGTTGTACGCCATTGGAGTGGTGTTTTTATTCACACTCGGTGGATTGTCCGGATTGATGTTGGCGATTACGCCCGCCGACTTTCAATATCATGATACTTACTTTGTGGTAGCCCACTTCCACTATGTATTGTTCTCTGGTGCAGTCATGGCAATGATGGGCGGCGCCTTCTTCTGGTTACCGAAGTGGACTGGCCATATGTACAATGAAACTTTGGGCAAGATTCATTTTTGGCTTACCGCCATCTTTTTCAATGTCACGTTCTTCCCACAGCACTTTTTAGGCTTGGCGGGAATGCCTCGACGTTATGCTGACTACCCAATTCAGTTTACTGAGTTTAATCAATGGTCTTCAATCGGTGCCTTTGGATTAGGTCTATCGCAATTACTATTTGTCTATATTGTTGTCTCCACTATTCGTGGTGGTAAAAAAGCCAGCGCTGAAGTTTGGGATAATCCCGAAGGTTTAGAATGGACTGTGCCGTCGCCAGCACCTTTTCATACTTTCGATGATCCGCCAACTGTTAAGTAGTGAACAGTAAGTTATAAGTTATGTCATCGAACGACCTTAGCACTGAGAAAAAAAAGAGTAACGCGCGATTAGCATTATTTATAGCGCTGATCCCAGTGGTTCTTTTTGTTGCATCGTTCTTTATCCAACGCTAGTTTATGTCTGATTCTTTAGCCAACGATACTAAGACCGTAAACGATAGCCGTAACAATATCGTTGCTAAGCTGTTGGTCGTCACGGTGGTTATGTTCGGGTTTGGCTATGCGCTAGTGCCGCTTTATGAGGCTTTTTGCCGAGTTACTGGTTTCGGTGGCAAAACTGATATCATTGATGAGGTGGCTGCTGCGAATGCTGTACCGATTGATCGAGATATTGCGGTAACGTTTACCTCGCACAGTCATTCGGCCTTGCCGTGGGAATTTGAACCGATCACCAAAGGCAGTGATATAAAAGTAGGGCAGGTACAAGAAGCCTATTTTTATGTAAAGAATTATTCAAATCGTCCGATTACGGGTATGTCTACATTTAAC
>CAZJWW010000143.1:0-7265 GCA_964549895.1 uncultured Gammaproteobacteria bacterium | reverse complement strand
TTGGCATAATGCTTCGTCTTTTCATTTATCGCAGAACATAAGTAATACTCTAGCGCCATGTATTAATTATTTACGTAGATAGGGGTCGCTTCGTTTACTAATGCCTTGCATTGTACACCGACCCCCACTTGAATTCGTTTTCGATGTTACCCCAATGCTGACTGGCAGCCCACGAGCATTTTTAAATTGCGATACATTACCGTACTTACAAACTAACGCCGTTGCATTAATAACGCCAATGCCTGGCATTGAGTTGAGTATCTGGCAGTCTTCACTGTCATTAAGATAGCGTTGAAGAATTGCTTCGATTTCGGCAATGCGAGTTGATGTTGATTGCAATTCGCTTAGAGTAGATTCTAATTCATGTTTAAACAAATCAGAGATAGTCACGTCATTCATTGCTCGCTCAATGGCCAGTAATGAGATGAGTAACAGGCTTCCATGGCAATGATGCACGGAGCATGATTGGCCATCAGCTCTTTTAATGGTTGGCGTTTCAGCTAAATGGTCGCAGACTAGTCGACGATTATCAGGTTCGGTTCAACAGAACACATCGATGAAAAAATAGGGTTATTATCACTACGCTAAAAGGTGTTAGCACCACTTTAAACTAAGTATGAGCTTAGTAACAATATTCGCGTAATGATTTTCCGGAAACGTAGTTTGCAATCAAAACAATTTTTTAGGACACAAGCTCTTCGTTACACAAGGTACGCTTGAAACATTGACCATTTTGAAACCAATGCCAAGTGCGTGCTCGATTTCGTTTGTTCTGCCCCATCACAATTGCTTCTGAGAAAGTCGCTCCTTTGAGGTCTTTACGATTTAGCTCTAATAGAAAAATATTGGGGGCTGCGACCCAGCCAAATCCGCAAAAAGTTTCCGTGTCCCACCAGAGACGACCGTCAACGATAATGCCAGAAAATTCCGCTTTGTATTCATGACCATCGTCCCAGGTGAAATGATTACGCTGAATATAAACTTCTTCTCCACTGTCAGGAAATACGCATTCGACACGGCTGGAGTGGCGGTCGAGTATCTCGCCATGTAGGTCAATATGTTGGTATTCACCTTGCCACACGCCTTGGTGTTCAAAGATCGCCGGCATTAGATGTTTTAGTGGATTAGTCATAATCGCAAACTTAGTCACTTAAATACGTTAGGATTTCGCTGGCCATTTCCGCTGACCAAAGATCAAGACAACCGAAACCCCAGTTAGGAAACTCAGTAACATGGCCATTATTGAGATATTCCGCAGCTCGACGAGTTTGTTCTTCAAGATCGTCGGCCAAATTGATTACCCAAATAGGTTGTTCGATCACTGTTAAACGCTCTACGTAGAGCGGGGCGTAATTGAAGGCCGCGGCATGACCTTCTTCATAACGTTCACCGCCACGCATATTTTCAGCCATTGATTCTGATGCCATTTCTAAGCTAAAGCCCGGCCCCGCGTAATGTAATATACGCTCCCACATAATGCGAAAGCGTGTACCATCTTGGTCTAGCGGAATCGGTGCAAAATATTGATGATAGTCATTAATTTCTTTTCGCGTAAGAATTGGCGCTGATAAGTTAACCAATTTTTTAACCAAAATTGGATTGCGGTAGGCCAACTCAACGGCAACCATGGAGCCCGTGTGATAACCGACTAAATACGCTTGTTCTAACTTGAAATAGCGAATGACTTCTTCGATCGAATCAGCATAATCCGCGACACTAGGTAGATGGCCTTCAGCAAAATGATCAGACTCTCCACAGCCGGGAAAATCAGGCGCGATGACAAAATAGTCCGTTGCCAACTCAGGCAATATTTTGGCGTAGATGCGACCCGATTTAGGCATCATATGCAAACAAATAATGGCGATGTTAGACGAGGTTTGACCCGCAACACGCAAATGCAATTGCCCAGTTTTCACATCAATAAACTTACGTCGAACTAGCATTTAACTAATTGGGTTGAGCACTCTGCGAGTTTGGATACTGTAAATGGCTTTTTGCAAGACCTTGGAATCACAGTTACATCCGACGTAAAACTTGGATTCTATCTTAACGCACTCAGGAAAAACATTGCTGCGTCGTTAAAATAGTAAAGCCACCGCCAGGTAAACGGCAGCGGCTAAATAATAACAATTAGCTAGAACTTATAACCAATATCGAATCCAAAAGTAGCTGGCTCCGCGGTGTATAAGAAAGTCGTTCCTGCTGACGCACGTGCAAACTCTTCATCACCGATATTTTTGCCCCAAGCTGCGAAACGCCAACCTGAACCTGTAGAACTATCTATCTCATAACCGATTCGTGCGTTAACTAATACAGGTATGTCGACCAAGGAATTCGTTGGATTCGCGACCAAATTAAATGACTCTTCTTCATACGCAAAATCAATACTACTGGTCAACACACCATTGCCGATGCGGTTGGTAAAAGTAAAGGCAATGCTGCCTTTGAATTCAGGGGCATTTTTAAGCTCCAATTGCTGAGCACACTCAATAGTGACCACACCACCGCAACCATCAGAAGCGCCATTATTGGTTAAGCCTCCGGCCTGTTGGAGAGTTAGTTCAGTGTATTCAGAATCGATTGTGCCAAGATTGGCAGAAATCGTTAGGTTACTCGTGGCGAGGAAGGTCAGTTCCAACTCTAGGCCATTTAACTCAGCTTCATTCACATTAAAGCGAGTGAAGCCTAAATCCGGTACCGTCGCACCAATTTGTAGCCCCTCATAATTGTTGAAAAAGTATGTGGCATTAAGGCGTAAACGATCATTAAGTAAAGATGACCGTATGCCGAACTCTATGGTAGCTAAATCTTCTTCATCAACCGGTAAGAAACAGGCTACTGGCGAGAAACAGTCGGGTGACCACCCACCGCTCTTAAAACCAGTTGAGAATGAAGCGTAGCCAAAGACATTTTCATTAAACTGTTTATCAATATTGATACGAAAGGTGGTATTTGAAAAATCCAACGTTTCAACTCGTGTCAATTGTGGGAACACCGCCAAGGCATCTAAATCTTTCGACTCGTCTGTAAATCTTATGCCGGTAGTTAGATTGACTGTGGGTGATAATGCAAAAGAACTCTGAAAAAATGCGGCTACGGCACTGGTTTCTACACCAATTTCAAAGGGAAACACGAACACCGAATCAAGCTGAATATCTTCTTCAAAGGCAAATACACCCGCGATAAAATTAAAAAAGCCATCGAAATTAGACGATAAGCTAAATTCTTGGCTAAATTGATCTTGATCGGTTTGCTGTTCAAAAGGAAATGAGATACGCGTTGAGAGGTCATCTTCAAGAGTGCGAAATCCGGTGATTGATTGGAAAGTGTAATCCCCTATATCACCAAGGATCTTGAGGGATACGCCCTCGGATTCTACTTCGCTACTGTAATCGGTAACGCATCCAATGCCCTGAAAAATTCCTGGGGTTGCTGCGCTACAGACACTACCCGGAGCAGGCTCGACAGTAAAAAGATCATTATCAGCGTCGGTTTCCAAATTCAAAGTATCGGGAATTGGATCAGATTCATCTTGCGTGCTGTCGACTATCAAATTTGCCGACCAAGAATCTGAAAAATTATGCAGTAGTGATACTCGAAATGCAGTGGTGTCGATCTCACCCACATTGGTGCCAGCAAACGATGCGAAATCACCATTAGGATTCAGTGTGTGAAAACCATCGCGACTTCGCCTCAGCACAGATGCACGGATCGCGGTTTTATCAGAAAAGGCAATATTTGCACTGACCTTGGCATCAAAACGATCATCGCTTCCAAAGGTAGCACCTAATTCAAATTCATTGCCTTCGGTACTGGGTGCTCGACTGGTTAATCGAATTGCACCACCATTGGAATTACGGCCGTACAGAGTACCCTGAGGGCCTCGCAATATTTCGATCTGCTCCAAATCAACCAAATCAAACAGTGCACCCACGGCGCGGCCGATATAGATGCCGTCGACGTAGATACCAACCGCAGGTTCAGCGGTGGCGCGTGACTCGTCTTCACCGGTACCGCGCACGAATATTCGTGCCGCATTTGCCGTACCTGTATTTGTCCCGAGGCTAATATTAGGTGCCGCGTACTGTAAGTCCAGAATATTTGTAATCTGCTTTACTTCTAAGTCACCACGCGTGAGTGCTGTTACCGCAACCGGTGAACTCTGCAACGATTCTTCTCGTCGCTGAGCGGACACAATAATCTCTTCCAATGCAACGACTGAGCCCTCTGCTTGCGCGACAGCGCTTGTGGAAAGTGAACAACCTAGCGAAACCGCCGATGCCAACATCAAACCTCTAAGAACTCTATTCGTAACCATAATTGGAGTACCTCTCTTTGACTGAAATTTTATGGTAAAACTTATTTTTTAACGGATCCAAATAAAACATAATGACATAATGTATTATCAATATATCATTATTAATGTAATATGCAGTTCAAGTCAAGGTTTGTCCTGATTAAAAACTGGTTATATTTTCACAACTAATTACCAGTGCAGGTATTCATGAAACTAGCTACGAATAACAGATATAGGTGTAGAAAATATGAGTGAACCGACATCGTCAGTCTTGCGTCATAACGAATTTTCCAGCGGTTGGCCAGTTATGTCTGCGTCAGCGGTAGGTATTGGCCTCGGTATGTCACCGCTGCCGTTTTACACTCTTGGGGTGATGGCGGGGCCAATTATGCAAGAGTTTAATTGGGGCCTGGGAGATGTGTTTTTGGCTTTTCCTATCTATACATTAACGGCTTTTTTTATGGCACCATTAATAGGCATACTCGCCGATAAATATGGTGCTCGTCGAGTATCTCTGATCTCACTGATTTTATTTGGTTTTGCCATGATGGCTCAATCATTGCATACCGGCGATAAGACTCTTTATATTTTTTTGTGGGGTCTAATTTCGATTTTTGGTGCAGGCACATTGCCGATTACCTTTACGCGCGCGGTTAATAATGCATTTGAGAAACACCGAGGTAAAGCGCTGGGTATTGCCTTAATTGCCACTGGAATGTTTGGTACTCTAGCCAAGTATTTCGCTCAGGAGATCGTTACTCTTTACGATTGGCGAACCGCTTATATCGCGCTTGGTTTGCTACCCATTATGATCGCATTTCCAATTGCCCTACTGGGTATACGAGACATAGACGACACCCCGGCTCGGGACTCAATTCTAACTAAGTTTAAGCACTTGATTTTGCTTCCTGCGATATTTGGTTTTGGTGCACTGGTCTGGCTTAATCTGGAATTTATAATGCCGCAAATTGCAAAAAATGGTTTGCGCCTCGAATACGCAATCGTGTTCCCTTTCATTCTTATCACCGCACTTCCGTTGCTAGGCTATTTATTTGGCAAAATTGGCACTGAGCCAATTGTTCGCTATCAGCTAGAAGCTGGCCAAACATTACCGGGGCTAACTCTTAAAGAATCTCTCTCCGAGTGGCGCCTATGGTTACTGTGTATTTGTATCGTGCCAATCTCCTATGCCTTGGGATCAGTCATACCGAATTTGGAGCAGATTTTGGGTGCGAAGAACTTCAGTGTTGCGGATTCCGTTGCACTCGCCGGTCTTACCGGTCTTGCGGTACTGGGTGGACGATTAATCGGCGGCTTTTTGATAGATAAGTTTTGGGCACCTGGGGTCGCCTTTATTTTTTTGGCATCGCCGGCAATTGCACTGTATATGCTGTCCGCCGCTAATGTCACCCCAGATACGGCGCGCATCGCTATCTTAATGATCGGCTTTGGTGCTGGGGTTGAGTATGACTTTTTGGCGTACTTGGTTGCGAAATATTTTGGTATGCGTAACTATTCGGCGATCTACGGCTTTTTATACGCATTTTTTGCGTTAGGCGCCGGCTTTGGCCCGAAAATTATGGCCGACATTGCCACTAATGGCGGCGGCTGGGGAAGTGCACTTGGTACGGCCGCAATACTGCTCGTGGTAGGCTCTTTACCACTGCTCCTACTCGGAAAATATCGTAATTTCGAAAACGCACGAATAGCCCCTTAAACCAAGAAAATGTACGAACTCTTATTGTGGTTGCACTTACTGTTATTTGTGTACTGGCTGGGGGCCGACCTTGCGGTGTTTTACTCAAGTCAGTTTGTGGTCGATTCCAAATTGAGCGCTGAAGCTCGCATTACCGCGGCCAAAGTAATGTTGGCTTGTGACTTAGCGCCCCGTATCTGCATGAGTTTGACGCTTACTATTGGTGGTCTTCTGGCCAGTGCAATCGGCGTGCAACACTCAAGTTGGCAATTGGCATTGATAGTAGTGCTCGCACCCATTTGGATGAGTATGGTGCTGATATTACATTTTCGAAACCATGCCAGCTATATACCGACGTTAATTAAAATAGATTGGTGGTTTAGATGCGCTTTGATTCTCGCCATTACAATTTCCTGCGCTCTTAGCATTGCGCAATTCACACCAGGTCACACCCAAGACTCTTGGTTACTATCGAAACTACTGATTTTTGCGTTTCTGATTTTTTGTGGCCTGATGATTCGCCATAAATTAAGCGGCTTTAATTTGGCTTATGCAAAACTCATTACCGGTGATATTACTAGCGCGGAAAATCATGCTATGGAAATCAGTTTACAGCAAGTAAAACCATGGGTGCTGACGATTTGGTTTGGGCTTGTGCTGGCCGCGTATCTGGGCATCGCCAAGCCATTGCTATGGCAAGCATAATCGTCCCCGCTTCACAGACCTTTTACTGACAGATCGAAAGCATCATACAGCACTTAATCTGCACTCACTTTCACCAACACCTTGCCTTGATTGTCACCGCGCATTAGGCGGCAAAACGCTTCCGGAGCCGACTCAATGCCAATGGATACATCTTCTCGCATGTGTAAACGACCATCGGAAATATATGGGATACATGTTTTGAGAAACTCATCACGACGTGACTCCCAATCATAAACAACCAAACCAGTTAGCGTCGCACGCGCACCTATGATCGGGCCAGGCAATGGCCCCGGAGTGCGGGTCGATTTATTATAATCTTCCATCAAACCGCACAAAATAACCCGTGCATTCAGCGCCAGTTTGGTGCAAATCAAATTTAGGGTTTCGCCACCAACAAGATCAAAGTACACATCGATACCCTCTGGACACAGTTCGCTTAATCGCTTATCCAAATCTTCAGTTTTACGATTTACGCAAGCGTCATAACCCAAGTGATCTACCGCGTAGAGACATTTTGCATCCGAGCCGGCAATGCCGATCACCTTACAGCCGTGTATTTTCGCTAAT
>CAZJWW010000142.1:0-7283 GCA_964549895.1 uncultured Gammaproteobacteria bacterium | reverse complement strand
CTCGGTGTAAAGGTGTGCGGTTAAAAGTGAGTTTTTAGAAGTCGAAGTTTTGAGAATGTTTACGCAGTTAACGTTGTCGGAAAGCCGTGAAGCGATGATTTATATCTAAATCCAGTACGAAATTGGCCTCTTCAGCCATAACTGTTAGCGCGTGTTCGGTTAGCCGTTGATAGTGCTGAATGAATCGCTTTAGCTGGTCAGTGCTTAGGGTCATATCAGTTGATTTTCCTTCTTTATTCAATTTTTCGACTAATTTCTGCTCTTGTAATTGTCGCCATTCGTATACTGATGCAAAACTTGGAGCTTGCAGCACAATAAGTAAATCTAGCTGATTAAATAGATAGGCATAATCACTTTTTAGTTGTTCGTTAACAAACTGCCGCCAAGTACCGTTTTCATCTTCGTCGCTCTCAAGCGAATTTACCGCTAACTTCAATTTTGGTTCTGCTTGAGGAGGAATGCCCACACACCAACCCTCAAAAATTAATACATCTAGTTTGTCTTCGATAATAATCCATTCAGAGCTCGGTTTAGGGTTATCTTGAGCCTTATCAAATTGAGGAATTGTGAGCGTTTGTCCAGTGCGAAATTTATGAAATTGCTGGCTAATATTCTTAACATGGTGCGTGCCAGGTACACCACGAGTCTTAAACAAGGGATGAATTTTTGCAGCGAGCTCTTGGCGCTCGAGCTGACTAAGATAAAAATCGTCAATTGAGCAAATAGCAACGCGCAAATCGAATTCATATTCCAAAAATAGCTTTAAAAATTCGGCTGACGTACTTTTTCCACTGCCTTGTGAGCCTTGAATCCCAGTAATTAAAGGCGAGCCTTTTCGTCTTGCCTCGCTAATCTGCTCAGCCAGAGGTAATAGATACGATTCTGCATCAACTAAAAAGCTCTTAGGCAGCTTATGGCGTAAAACAGCGTCGGCTGCCTTTTGTTTGGTTGCGGGCTGCACAGGTCTTTATATAGTGGTCAATGGGTTTGTCTCTGAATCATTTTACCACTTAACCAATTTATTGTTTGCAAACAGAGGGCTAGCTGAGCTTTGCGGAGCAACCTTTAAAATAAATCCGGCATAGGGTTTTAGATACTAAGTTCGCGCAGTCAATGAACCTTTTACTTTTTAACCCCTGCATATCTAACGTTTGCCGCGCCTGACGTATCAATATCTTGCGTTGCGACGGTGCCGTAATATTTAATATTTCCAGCGCCTGAAATATCACCAGTTAGGTCGCCGCCATCCATAGTTAAAATTAGGTTCGCTGCTCCAGACATATCAATAGTTGCAGTTGTGACCGTTACGTCTTCGAAGTCAACTTCAGATGCTCCTGAAGAATCCAATACTAACTCTTGGTAACGGGAGTCTTGTCCAGTAATTTCAGTAGCCCCGGAAACATCTACCACAAGTTTTTGTCCGTCAAAGCCTGATAGCTTGATATGGCTTGCGCCAGATATATCCAGTTTGTCTAATGTGGGCATCTCTATTTTAGCGCTGATATTAAAATCAATGCTATTCCAAAAGCTCTTACGTGCTTTTTGCCGCAGAACCAGCTCATTATCTCTAATATAAGCTTGAATTTTCACATCCTCATTGTCAGTGTCGGTCTGAACTCGCCACTGATCACCTTTAACAATCTCAACTTCCCAAACACCACTTACATCTAATCGATTAAAATCGCTCAATTCAGATTCGTGTGGCAGGTTTTCAGGTAGCCGCTCAATATCGCCGTCAATATGCGATAAACCCACTCTTGCAATAACCGCGAAACAAAATAACAATCCAGCGACTGTGCCAAGCAAACCATAAAGATATTTGTGACTCTTTTTCATTGTTCGTACCTCGTATTTAATATGTAAATTCTAAGACTATTTCTGTTTATCTAGATGTGCAGTGAATTCGGCCATGTCCATATCTAGCAAGGTCATAACTTTGTGAATACGGGGCAATTCGTCCCGAATAAACTCGGCTTTCATTTCATTCAAAATTTGTTTAGAGGCGTTTTGATTGACGAAGTAGCCTTTGCCCCGCTGATTGATAATGACCTCGCGATTTAATAAGGTTTGATAGCTTTTAGTAACGGTGTTGGGGTTTACTCCAAGGTCAACCGCAAGCTCTCTTATGGATGGAATTCGCTCACCTACTTGCCATTCTCCCTCAAGAATGCGCACGCAGATTTGATCCGCAATTTGCAGATAGATTCCCTTGGGTTCGCTAAATTCCATCAGACACTTGTGCTTCTTCGACTCTTTTCCAAGCAATAAACCAGCAGACTAGCGGAATTAGAACCGCGATAACTTTTACAATCCAAAAGAATCGATGTTCATACACATTGAACAGTAGGTTAAAAGTATCACCGATATCTACTGAGTTCTCAAAATAGGTGTTGAAGAGGATATCCACCAACAATAACCCCAGTAAAAAGAAACCAAAACATACTAGGCTTATACTTAGCAATGTTTTTGGGAGGTGTGTTTTTTTAAACCAAGCAGCGCCAAGAAAGAAGAAAGATTGAGCAAACAGGTATGGTGGCAAGGATAGCCACACCTTTGTTGAAAGTGGGTTAAAAATAGAGATGTCTCGATTTACCAGTAGCCACAAAAGAGCTTCGACAATAATAGAAGTCAGAGTATGAAATATTAAAATGTAGCTAATAAAGGCAACAGTGACTATAAATAATTTGGCCAGTGTTTTTTCCAGCGAGGATGCAGGAATTAATAAATAGGATTCATTTTTGGTTTTGTCATGCAGCTCTAAAAAAGCGTGGCTAGCCATGACGATGCCCCCAATATTGATCAACACTAAATACCAATTAAAGTAAAAATCTGGATTACCGCGTTCAAATAAAGTGGCTGTGATAAAAATACCAAAGGCGATCGAGCCGGATGTGAGTAACCACTTTCGGTAGTTGTTAACAATTTCATTACGTACCAGTAGTAAGAAGCGCTGAAGAGTGAAAAGTTCGCTCACGATGCATTCTCCTCTAAGATTTTTTCCTTCGATACCCGATTATCAAAAAGGCCGGTATAGATTTTAGGGTTAGCGATGACGGCTTTGAATAGCAATTCTAAATTAATCTGACCATCGGGCGTGTTTGTGTCTTGCCAAAGATTGGCGTAACCGCCGATAGTTTGCTCACTGTATAAAAGATTCGCGGCAGGTTCGGGTTTGGCCATGGTCACGGTCATGCGGAGATTTTCCGACACATCGTTAATCGCCTGATTGAAGAGAATATTGCCTTCGTGAAGTACTACGATGCTATCAATAAGAGATTGTAAATCGTGAATTTGATGAGTTGAAATTATAAAAGTTTGATCATCAGTAAAGGACTCGGCAACTAAGCGTCGAAAAATACTTTTTGAAGGTATGTCGAGCCCGTTAGTCGGTTCATCGAGCATCAGTAGCTTTGATTTGCATGCTAGACCGAACGACAATAAAAACTTTTTCTGTTGGCCATGAGACAGGGTGTTTAATTTTCGTCCTCTGGGCACATCAAATTCGTTTAGGCATCGTTCCATATGTTCATTATCAAAACTACTATAAAAAGGTGCTCGAATATCAACGTACTGACGGTCGGTGACCGCAGGGATTACCACCGATTCAGGCAACACGAAAAGCTGAGATAAAAAACTGGGATAGCGTTTGACTGGTTGATAATTAAGTACATTCAGATGGCCATCATTTGGGAACTGTAGCCCAGCAATCAATCTAAGAAAGGTGGATTTACCAGCACCATTCAAACCTAAAAGCCCGTAAATATGACCTGGATTTAAATTCAGGCTTATATTCTCAAACAGCGGTTCTTTTTTGTAGGCAAAATTTAATTTATCTATTTGAATCATTTTTTCGGTTTTCTGTCATTGTATTACTAATTACCAGTTACTGTACTATTACAGTAGTACAGTTGAAAAATGCTGTCAAGAAATATTTTTGCTAAAAGCGTTGGTATCGGTTTTCACTATTGTTCTGCTACACTGCGGCTATTGAGGAAACATTGGAGAACACACATGAGAGCCTTGTTATCATTGAAAAAACTAACCGTACTTTTTAGCTACACGTTGCTTGTTTTTGCAATAACCGCTTGCCAACAAGAAGCTGAAACGACCACAGTTTCAAACTCATCAGCCGTCGTTGAGAAATCCACCACTCAACCCGATACAGCGGTAGAAACTGAATCCGCTAAGGCTAATGCATTTTTCGAGCGGGTATTTGAAGAATCGGTGGCACGTATGCCAGAAAGTTTGACCTTTTTGGGCCGTAAAGATCGCGCTGACGAATGGAATGACTTAAGCAAAGCATTCAGCGACGAAACCCTAGAGCTAAATAAAAAACATTTAGCCGAACTTGAGCGTATTGACCGATCAAACTTAGATTCTGCAACGCAGCTTAGCTACGACCTGCTGAAACAGAATCTCGAGGAGGATATTGAAGATGCCCGTTGGCGTTTGTATAACTATCCAGTTAATCAAATGTTTGGGCGCCATAGTGGTGTGGTGTCATTGTTGATTAACCAACATCGAATCGAGGATCAGCGCGATGCAGAAAATTATATTGCGCGATTAACCAATGTTAGCCGGTACTTCGATCAATTGATCGAACAGATCGAGGCACGAACTGCGGCTAATATTATTCCACCTAAATTTGTTTTTCCGCACGTTTTACGCGATAGCAAAAATATAATCACAGGTGCGCCGTTCGACGACGGTGAACCAAGTGCTTTGCTTGCTGACTTTAGTAAAAAAGTTCAAGCTCTGGGAGAAAAAGACGAGGCCATAGATGCAGAAGCACAATCGGCCTTAGTGAAACGTGCTACGGATGCGCTTGTAGGCTCAGTACAGCCTGCATACCAAAAACTAATAGACCATCTGACGGAGTTGGAAACGAAAGCGAATGATGATGATGGCGTATGGAAGTGGAAAGACGGCGACGAGTATTTTAATGTGGCGCTTAAGCGCACCACAACCACCGACCTAACATCAGATCAAATTCATGAAATTGGTTTGAGTGAAGTTGATCGTATTCACAATGAAATGCGCGCCATTAAAGAAAAGGTCGGTTTCGAAGGTGACCTAAAATCGTTTATGAAGTTTATGCGTGATGACGGTCAATTTTATTATGCTGGCGATGATGAGGGTAGGGCACGCTATCTTGCTGAAGCAACCGATTTGATTGAGACCATGAAGGGCAAGATAGATGATATGTTCATCACCAAACCCAAAGCCGATATAAACGTAAAAGCAGTTGAGCCGTTTCGTGAGCAATCGGCGGGTAAAGCGTTTTATCAGCGCCCTAGCGAAGATGGTACTAGGCCCGGCTTATATTACGCCAATTTGTACGATATGAAGTCTATGCCCACCTATCAGATGGAAGCATTGGCCTATCATGAAGGGATTCCTGGTCACCACATGCAGCTTGCTATACAACAAGAATTGCAGGGCGTACCTAAATTTCGACGCTTTGGTGGCTATACCGCCTATATTGAAGGTTGGGGATTGTATTCTGAGTATTTACCCAAAGAGTTTGGTTTTTATTCAAATCCGTATTCCGATTTTGGGCGATTGGCCATGGAGCTATGGCGAGCTTGTCGGTTGGTGGTTGATACCGGTATTCACAGTAAAAAATGGACCCGTCAGCAGGGCATAGATTACTACACCAGTAACACGCCAAACGCAGAGCTCGACGCTGTAAAAATGGTAGAGCGGCATGTCGTTATGCCATCTCAAGCCACCGCGTATAAGGTCGGTATGTTGAAAATTCAAGAACTACGGGAAGAGGCAAGAGAAGCTCTAGGCGATAAGTTCGACATTCGTGAATATCACGATGAAATACTCAAATACGGGCCGTTGCCGCTTAACGTGGTTGAAGATAAGGTAAATGCTTGGGTAGCAAGTAAAAGCAGTTAATAACTACCTTATAAACAAATAGCTTTGTTATAAACTGAGGCGCCGAATTGAACTTCACTATTTGTTAAGTTCATTTTAGGGCCTTGGTGTATATGCAGATGTTTTTTGTTTCGCCGTCTGGCCAATCTAGATCATCTTGGATCGTATTTTCGAGATGAAAGCCACAGGCTTCAGCCACCGCTCGTGAACCCAAGTTAAGTTCACTAGTGATTAACTCAACTCGGCTGGCACACAATTTCTGCAATGCCCAATTGCTTAGCTCATTAACACATTCAGTGGCATAGCCTTTGCCTGTTTCACTGCTGCGCACCCAAAACCCAATTTCTGTTTTTGGAATCGACCAGTCTGTTCTATGCAGGCCAACAGAAGCAACTAAATGATCAGATGATTTCTCAAATGCCAAATAAGCAAAATCGCTGCGCTGACTAAAGTTTGTTTTCGCAGCAAGGCACCGAGCTTCTGCCGATGCTAGTGTTTGTTTCTCGGCTAACCAGGGTAAAAACCATAGGTATTCTCTTAGCTCGACAATCGATTCTACCAAGGCTTCATGAAGTTGTGGTGCGTCTTCTATTTTAAATGAGCGGATCGTCAGTCTTTTCGTGTCGAACTTGGTAGGGACATTGATTTGCTTATTAGTTGACATGGAGGCCTATTTTTTTCTAAATTTTAATTGGTCGTCAGATTAGAACTGTCTAAGGCAAACTCTGCTAATTTTTTTGTATGTTTTAACAGCGCTATGTCACCAAGCTCGCCATGACCTGGAATCACAATTTTGGCGTCTGGAAATTTGGCAAGCGTCTGTTCAACGGAGTTTGCCCATTGATCAATATGAGCTTCTCCTGTGTATCCTAATCCTTTAGATTTAAGGCTGCGTACAAAGCAGCCCCCAAACAATATTTTTGACGTTGGCAACCAAACAACCACGTTATCTATTGTGTGACCCCCGCCAGGGTAAAACACTTCGAGCAAACCATTGGCCAATACTGATTCATTACCTTCTAAGGTATGTCGCGCAGGCTCCTTATTTTCCCCAACCAATATAGTGTTAGTTAAAGTCGCAGCGTAAGTAGGTATTGAATTGTTGTTGAGCCATTTTATTCCAGCCGTTCTGTCGTCATGCGAATGAGTAGAAATGCTGCCTAATAATTTATAGTTATTTTCTCTAATCCAAACTACTAGTTTCTCAGTGTCTTGATCTGACCAAGGTGTATCAATAATAAATGCATCAGCGTCATTGACCACAACCAATCCATTTGAGCCTACTAAGCCAAATCCCTTTATATTTCTATACGATTTATGTAAGAAAACATTTTTATCAATTTCCTGTATTTTAATTTCAGGTGTATTTTCTTCAGCAATCAAAGAACAACTAAATA
>CAZJWW010000141.1:0-7289 GCA_964549895.1 uncultured Gammaproteobacteria bacterium | reverse complement strand
GCATAACTATTATTTCAGGTGGAAATCGTTGCCGCGTAGAAGTGTTCATTGTGAGATTGTGAATTATCTCGAATTAACCAATCATTACCAGAATCGGCAATAGATTATTGCGTGAATAGGATTCACATTTCGCCTCATAGTCGATATCCTGAATTTGCTCTAATAACTTGAACCTAGCGATGGCAGCCAAGAACCGATTCAGACCTTTTACTCCAAACCCTGAAATGGTGGCATTATTGCCCAATATCCTCGGCAATGAGATTAATGGTCGAGGCGAACCTGTAGTTAGAAGGCCGAAGATGGTGTTTTGGTCGCCAGACCCCGATAAGATTGAGTTTGGAGAAGTTCAGAAATGGTTCTATCAACAAGAACCTCCCGATCCTGGATTGATGAAGGAGCGCGCAAAGCGTAAAGAAATTCTCGATGCACCCTTGCCTGAATTGGCCGCCACGCCGGCCAATCGAACCGCCACAGAGTGGATTTCTGCTTTGGATCAATTCGTTGATAAAGGTGAATGTGAAATGGTAGGTGTTGCCAAGATGAAACCGGAGTGGGTGTATCAGCATCATGAAACCGATTTTGAAAACGTAATAATGCTGGGCGTACAACACAATTATGATTTGCTCAAATCGGCGCCTGATCAAGTAGCCGGGACAGACGTTACGAGACAATACGGCCGAGCTGCTCTAGTTGCAAAAAATGTGGCTGGTTGGTTACGTGAACAGGGCTGGGATGCCGAACCGGTAACTGGGCCAATGGTAGGAAAAATTTTGATGATTCCTCCGGCGCTTGAGTGTGGTTTTGGTGAGTTAGGTAAGCATGGTTCGCTAATTAATCCTGAATTTGGGTCAGCGTTTCGCTTAGGCGCGGTGCTTACCGATGCGCCGTTTGCCACTACTCCAAAACGAGAGTTTGGGATTGATGATTTTTGTAGCCGATGCCGAGTATGTGAAGACGCTTGTCCGCCCATTGCCATTCAACCCGAAAAGCAAACTGTGCGAGGGGAACAGAAGTGGTATGTTGATTTTGACAAATGCATTCCTTTTTTTGCTGAAACATCGGGATGTGCTATTTGCATTGCGGTTTGTCCTTGGTCGATGCCAGGCGTGGGAGAGAATTTAGTAGTCAAGTTGGCTCGCCGAGCTAAGCGATTACAAGAAGAAACGCAATTGAAATCCAAAAATTAAACCCAGATATGGCGGATGATTTAACTCCAAAGCAGATTCGCGACTTTGATTCTAACGGCGTAATCAAAGTACCTGCTGCGATTAGTCCAGCATGGGTAGATCGGCTGCTCACAGTCGTTGACAAACAATTACAGCACCCGAGTCAATGGGCCAATGATGGCAATCAGGGCGCACGTGAAAATCGCATGTTTACAGACCGTTACCAATGGAAAGTAAATTCGGAGATCGAAGCCTATATACGACTGACGTCAGTGGCGAAACTGGCGGCGCAAGCCATGCAGAGCCTGACTGCTCGATTCTATTTCGATCATATGATTGTAAAAGAACCCAATACCGCATCGCCAACTCCGTGGCATCAAGATATACCGTACTGGCCATTTTGGGGTAAGAAGATTTGTTCGACTTGGGTTTCTCTAACACAAACCACCGTGGCGGAAAGCGCTATGGAGTTCGTTGCTGGTTCACACAAAAATGGTAATTACTACAAGCCTGAGGCGTTTATTGACGGTGAAGATAACCCAAATGCTAAATGGCAAAAGGGTGGAACAGGAGCGGCAATACCCAAAATCGAAACTAGCCGAGAAGAATTCAATATCGTTGGCTGGGATGTTGAACCCGGTGATGCAATTATGTTTTCCGCCTGAATATTGCACTGGGCACCGGGCATTGCTTCGTCATTAAAACGTCGTGCTGCTATCTCGACTCGATGGTTGGGCGACGATGCGGTATGGCATCCTCACGCTGGTGCAGATCCAATTGTTCAGCAAGCAGATGTAGATATAGAGCCTGGTCAAGCACCAACAGACGAGGCGAACTTTTCTTTGATTTGGTCGGCTTAATTACGGTTTTTGTTGAGCCAGTATTTCGCGGAACGGTTGTAAGCCTCGAGCGATTAATATGCCGGATAAAAGCGTACTTATCGAGCAAACGATAGACACCGACCAACCAACGCTGAGGTCGCTTTTAAATACATAATCGGTGATTAACGCGATCACAAAAGAACCAATCGCCAAACCAATAATGCTGTTCAAAAATAAAAAGATTGCCGACACTTGAGCTCTCATATGCGGTGGTGAGGCCAGCTGCATGGCGGTGGCTGAGGTGGCCAATGGAAATGACGCAAAGAAAAGCGCAATGGCTATAAATACTACGGACAGTGTCTGATTTGGCATTATGGAGAATAGGGCAGCGGGAATAACCAAACCAAAGGCGCCGATCATACCAGCGCGCATAGCAGCATCATGCCGCCCATTTTTTTCAAAAAAATCTGTCAGCCAACCGCTGCATAATACTCCTCCTACGTTTGCAACCAGCATTATTGGCCCGAGAATCAAACCTATCTCACCGGGAGTCAAACCATAGCGGCGACCTAAAAATGCAGGCAGCCACGAAAGTAAACCAAACAACGCCACCGCGGTCATGGTAAATCCTCCGTAGAGGGCAAAGAAGAAGCGGCCATTACTCTTTATAAACTTCAGTGTTTCACCAAAACTAGCACGTTCTAAGTTAGTTCTATCACCAGAACGCGTTGGGTCTTTAATCGTTATAGAGAAAATTATTGCTAACAGAATTCCAGGTAGACCAACAATGATAAACGTCAATTGCCAAGGCTTTAATTCCCCGACTAGCGGGATTGCCATGCTTTCCATGTCGCCCAGCGCTGATAACACTGCACCGCCAATTAAAAACGCCAGTCCGCCCCCTATAAACGATCCTATGGAATAGACGGCTAGGGCACGACCGAGTTTTTCCTTTGGAAACAAGTCGGTGATCATTGAGTAGGCCGCGGGCGAAAGCGCTGCTTCTCCTACTCCTACACCCATGCGAGCTACAAAAATATGCCAAAATGATTTGCCTAGCCCGGTTGCTGCGGTAGCCAAACTCCACAGAAATATCCCAGCGGCAATAATTGCGGGTCGCGACCGACTGTCGGCAAGTCGAGCGATGGGTATGCCCATGGTCGCATAGAACAAAGAAAACGCCAGACCATTCAAGAGACTGAATTGAGTATCACTTATTTGTAAGTCTTCTCTAATCGGTTCTATGAGTAAGGCTAATATTTGCCGATCAACAAATGAAAAGATATAGGCGATCATACATAGAAAAACCACGTACCAAGCATAACTACCGTCTCGCGTAGATGTTTCGGACATTTTGGGTTTCCTCCTAAGCGCTTATTTGCTTATGCATTTGATGATCATCAAAACAGGGTGAATTTAGCGGTGGCACCAGGTAATTGTAAGGCTCTGTGGAAACGTCAACAGGGCTAACAAAATTCATTATTCAGATTTGATATAGGCTTTGATTTTATCGAGCTTGTTCATCATCGGATCTAAGTCTTCATTATCAAGAGAAGACATGATATCGATAATCCAACTTTCATGTTCTGGCAGCATTTGTTCAAATTTGGCTTGGCCATTTTTGGAGAGCGTGACTATGAATGAGCGATTGTCATTTTTTTGCGCCGCCCGCTTTACCAAGCCTTGTGTTTCTAGCTGTTTCACAATGCTCGTCACGTTACCCCCAGAGACCATCATTAGCTCTGCTAAGCTACTCATGCTCAAGCCTTCTGGATGGCGATAAAGTTGCGCCATTAAGTCAAATCTAGGCAGTGTAAAGTTGAACTTCACACGCAGGAGTTCGCGTACGTTATTTTCAATTAGCTGTGACGTTGATAACAGCTTTAGCCACAACCTTAAGGCGGCGTGATCATCATCGCGGATTCGGGTTTCGAGGTCTCGCTCCGAAATTTTAGTGAATTTTGGTTCTGTCATGCTAATTTATAATTGAAAAGCAAAATGCGATTCTACGTCTAGAGAGACCAAATCAAAAGTGCTTTAAGCATAAAACATATACTTTAAACTTAAAATATTATATATTTCTCGTATGCAAATATGTCCTGAAAAGCCCACCAATCAGAGGTGTAAATCATGAAGGTGGTTTGTCTGGGTGGTGGTCCCGGTGGCGTTTATACCGCAATTTCTTTAAAGCTTCGCAACCCGGAGCATGAAGTGAGGGTGTTTGAAAGAAACAAACCCGGCGATACGTTTGGTTGGGGCGTGGTGTTCTCTGATCAAACAATGGATAACTTGGTAGCTAATGACCCCGTTAGTGCTCAGCAGATGAACGCAGAACTGATTCATTGGGATTACATAGATGTGATCGTAAATGGACAAACGGATCGATCTGGTGGGCATGGCTTTATCGGCATTGGCAGAAAACGCTTATTGCAAATTCTCTATGATAGAGCAGAAGAACTAGGTGTCGAACTAAATTTCGAATCCGATATTGATATAACTAATCTCACCAAAGACTTTCCTGAGGCTGACGTAATCGTGGCCGCTGATGGTTTAAACAGTCAGATTCGCAATCAAGATATCGAGCATTTTCAAGCCGACATCGATGTGCGACCAAATCGTTTTGTGTGGCTAGGTACAAAACAAACCTTCGATGATGCATTCACCTTTATCTGGGAGAAAACCGAGCACGGATGGCTTTGGGTTCATGCCTATCAATTTGATAAAGACACTTCTACCTTTATTGTCGAATGTGATGCCGATACTTACGACAGGTTCGGCTTTGATTCAATGTCGCACGAAGAGAGTGCTGAGACTTGTCGAAAGGTGTTTGAAAATTATCTGGGTGGACATGAACTGCTAAGCAACTCATCACATATACGCGGCTCAGCGTGGATTAATTTTCCGCGAGTGTTGTGCCACAATTGGATTAAAGACAATATTGTTCTGATTGGAGATGCCGCTCACACGGCGCACTTTTCAATTGGTTCAGGAACTAAGCTGGCATTGGAAGATGCGATATCTCTGGCGGAAAAGTTGGATACCGTTAGTGATACTAAACAGGCCTTAGTCGACTATCAGCAAGAGCGAGAGATAGACGCGCTTCGTTTACAAAGCTCGGCCCGTAATTCATTAACTTGGTTTGAGCATCTTGATCGATACTTAAAGTTTGATTTTAAGCAATTTTCTTATTCCCTACTTACCCGCAGCCAACGAGTGAGTCACGAAAATTTGCGTCTGCGCGATACAGCATGGCTAGAGGAGATGGAACGCTGGTTTTATGAAAAGCAGCTGGGGGTAAAAGCTACAGACGCTATTGCGCCCATGTTTGTGCCTTTTAAATTGCGTGATATGACACTTGCTAATCGCCTTGTGGTATCACCCATGTCAATGTATTCGGCTGAAGATGGGCTGCCTGACGATTGGCACTTTGTGCATTATGGTGCTCTAGCCAAAGGCGGTGCAGGGCTGATCTACACGGAAATGACGGATGTATCTCCCGAGGCACGGATTACCACTGGTTGCGCAGGGTTGTGGAATCAGCAACAGCAGGATCAATGGGCGCGCATCGTTAGTTTTGCGCATAAATATACTAATGCGAAAATGGCGATTCAGCTTGGTCATGCCGGCCCCAAGGGAGCCACCAAAAAACCTTGGGATTCTAAGGTTACCGACGAGCCGTTAGATGATGGTGATTGGCCGTTGCTCAGTGCTACGGCAACTCCGTTTGCTAAGCATAGTCGAACTCCTATCGAAATGAACCAAGAGCATATGCAAACTGTGCTCGACGACTTTGTATCGGCCACTCAGCGAGCTGATGCCGCTGGTTTTGATATGTTGGAATTGCATGCGGCACACGGCTATTTGATCTCGGCATTCATTACGTCAGTGCTTAATCAGCGGCAGGACGATTACGGCGGGTCATTAGAGAATCGATTGCGATACCCTTTAGAGGTGTTCAGCGCAATGCGCGCGGCTTGGCCTGCGGCAAAACCGATGTCAGTACGAATTTCGTCTAACGATTGGTTAGGCGAAGGTGGTGTGACTGCTGCTGATGCAGTTGAAATCGCCAAGGCCTTTAAGCAAGCTGGGGCTGATATAATTGATGTTTCAGCAGGTCAAACTAGCCACGACGCGAAACCGATATATGGGCGCATGTTTCAAACACCATTTTCCGATCAAATTCGCAACGAGGCAGACATTCCAACTATGGCGGTAGGCAATATTTTTGAAATTGATCACGTTAACAGCATTTTGATGGCGGGTAGGGCTGACTTATGCTGCCTAGCGCGGCCACATTTATCAGACCCTAACTGGGCATTGCGTGCTGCCGCTGAACACGGGTATGCAGGTCCAGCTGTATCTATGCCCAAACAATACGAAGCTGGTTTTGCTCAGCTAGAACGAAACTTAAAACGCGCTGCGGAGATGGCCATTAATGTCTAAACCTCATGTAGTAATCACTGGCGCTGCCCGAGGTATTGGTGCCGCTATAGCGGATTTATTTATCGAGCGTGGTTTTAAGTTAAGTCTGCTTGGTCGAAACGTAGAAGCTCTTGATGAAAAAATAGAACGATTGGGAACCAAGGCGCAAGGCATTATTTGCGATATTACTGATCCACAAGCGGTGACCGATGCTTTTGTTCAAGTGAACGAATCCTTCGGTGCGCCCACAGTGCTTGTAAACAATGCGGGTGCTGCGCATGCCGCTCCTTTTTTGAAAACAGGGGTTGCCGACTTGCAAGCCATGCTCGATGTGAATTATCTGGGGGCTTGTTATTGCATTCAACAAGCCTTGCCCACTATGCTAGAAAACAAGCAAGGGCGCATCATCAATATTGGTAGTACTTCAAGTGTGAAGGGCTACGCTTATGTTGCTGGCTATAGCGCCGCGAAACATGCCATTATGGGCCTAACGCGAAGTCTCGCTAAAGAGTTAAGTCAATCAGGTGTAACGATTAATACTGTTTGCCCTGGGTTTACCGAAACCGATATTGCTAATGACGCAATTAGCAACATTATGAAAAAAACTGGGCGCACTGAAGCTGAGGCTATCGCTGAACTTACTAAGCACAATCCGCAGGCGCGGTTTGTGCAACCCGTTGAAGTGGCGCAACAAGTTTATTATTTAGCAACGGACGCACCGCAAAGTATCAACGGACAAGCCATTATGGTCGATGGCGGCGAAACTATTTAACTAAAGTCAAAGCCAGCAGAAGAAAGCCACTAAATAAAAGCTAGAAGATATGGAAAAAACAGACAAATTGGGTAGTTACAAAGCTGAGCATTTTATCTGGGATGTGAC
>CAZJWW010000140.1:4547-7387 GCA_964549895.1 uncultured Gammaproteobacteria bacterium | reverse complement strand
TCTTTTGCCCGAACGACGGGTCTCTTTATCTTAAATCATCACCAAAGTTAATCGATTCTTAATTCTATTTTAACTATCTAGTGCCTTATATTTCCCATGCTAGAGTGATTCAGATGCGATCACTCAAATCTAATAAAGTAACCGTTTGGATATTGCTCAGCCTGCTTAGCTGCAGCGCAGGCTACGCATCGCCTGTGTCTTTAAACAGCCAAGGTAACTTAGTTTACACACCAGACAGCAACGGCAATATCATTCCGGATTTCTCTTATTCCGGTTACCAAAAAAGTGAGCGTGCAATTCCTAATATAGAGGTAGTGCGCACCATTGCGCCGGTGGCCGGTGACAATACACAACACATACAAAATGCCATTAACCAAATAGCGTCGTTGCCGATAAATCAAGACGGTTTTCGCGGAGCATTATTATTAACGGCCGGCACTTACTCTGTTTCCGGGCAACTATTCATCAACGACTCTGGTATTGTGCTGCGCGGGCAAGGCCAATCTGAATCTGGCACCGTCATTATTGCCGCGGGCACTGATCAACGATCGCTGATCGTCACGCAAGGAGATTTATCACGTTCAGAGCGGACCTTTCTGCAAGAAAAAATCACCGACAACTATGTGCCCGTTGGAACTCGTACTTTTAGCATTGCCGACACACAAGAATTTTTTGTGGGTCAATCCATCATTGTTTATCGCCCAGGAACCGATGAGTGGATAAGCAGTATCGGCATGGATCGAATTGAGCCGCGTAGCAGTGGCGGCGAAATCACTCAATGGATTCCGAATACATTTAATTTTAGATTTGAGCGCGAGATCACCGAGATTAACGGCAACACAATTACCATTGATATTCCGATTGTACAAATGATGGAAGAACGCCACGGCGGTGGCTACATCTACCCAGTAGAAACCAGTGGTCGTATCAGCAACATAGGAGTAGAAAATATGCTGCTGGTTTCTGAGTTTGAAGCTGGCCAAGAAAATGAAGATGAAGATCATGCTTGGATAGGGATTGAAATAATAGATACGGAGCATTCTTGGGTAAGCGATATCACGGCTCGGCATTTTGGTTATGCCTTAGCCTCAGTAGAACGTGGTTCACGGTTTATTACCGTCAGAGATTCAAATAATGTAGACCCTGTGTCGCGCATCACGGGTTCGCGGCGTTACTCGTTTAATCTTGACGGGAGTTTGAGTTTATTTTTACGTTGTACCAGCAATGACGGTAGACATGATTTTGTCACCGGCTCTCGCGTTACTGGGCCAAATGCCTTTGTTTACGGCGAAGCCATACAGACACACTCTGATATTGGCCCTCATCACCGTTGGGCAATGGGCACCCTGTTCGATAATATTTCAGGCGGGGAATTGAACATACAAGATCGCGGTAACTTCGGTAGCGGGCACGGTTGGGCGGGCGCACAACAAGTGTTTTGGAATACTGAGGGGTCCATACAAACCGCCGTTCAATCGCCACCGGGCGCTATCAACTGGAGCATTGGCCATACGGGTCCACGCTGGGAAGGTCGACATTCAAGGCCTCAGGGTGAATGGATATCGCACAACCAAAAAGTACTGCCCGAAAGCTTGTTTGTAAAACAGCTCGAAGAGCGCATTGGTGTTACGCAAGCCGCGGCGGTATTAAAACTTGATGTACTGGCTGACCCGGTTCCAAGCATTCCAGAGATGCCACTAATTCTGATGGTTCCGAGTATTGTTGAAAGCACAAAAGAAAAATAAATTAATATCGTAGCTCTGAAGATCTAAAGGACAAATTTTCGCGATCCCATAAGGTGCAAACTAGATAAACCTGCATTAAAAACTGATCGATGATCTTTTTACCAAAATTGATCAAACTCCTTTTTAAAGCATGCGAAAATTAGGCATGCCTTATCTTTTTATAACACTGTTTATGTTGCTTGCGTACCAAAGTGTGTCGGCGCAAGACACTAGAAGTTTATCTGTCGATATAAACTTGGACGTCGGGGTGGTCGATCGACCGCTAGATTTGGAAATGACAGTTAACAACCATTCTTTTGTATTTATATTTCCCAACACAATTCTTCGGCCCATTACCAGTCAGCAGACCACTCTAGTGCAGCTGCCCGCAGGCGCAACATCAATCACCGCTGTTATCAACGACATATTGCCCGAGCCGGTTGATTACACCGTAGAGATCAATTGCTTAAATTGCTCTGATACTGTGCCACGCCAATATTATCGACCTGAAGGAAATGTTACTGGACTGATAGATTCGGCTTATATTGATCCAGTGGATTTGCCGCCACAAATTGATGTTACTTTAATTACGCGCGCACAGATCCGTGGGCAAATTCGTTTAATGCCCGAACAAATTGCCGAGCGCGATCTTGTGCTTGAAGTCAGCGTTTTTAATCCGGGCTCGTCATCTGCACTGCAAAGTGAGCAAGTAATATTAGGGGCAGGGCAGAACGACATCAATTATGTAATTCGCGGTTTAACCCGAAGCCCAACCAATCAGTTAGAAGTAAGAGCACGTTGTCTAGACTGCGGCGCAGTTGTGCCGAGCGAACAAACCTTTGGTCAGCTAGTATCAACACAAAGCGATGCAAACAGCATAGACTTCGTATTTGATACTGAGAACTTGTTTTTCTTACACGCGGTATTGAAATTAATTTTACTTGAGCCTTAAATTTCTCAACAACTTAAACCACCGTATCTGCAAAGAAAGTATTAAGCACCTGAAAGGATCAAGTAAACTTAGGCATCTATAAAATTAAGAATAGCCACCAAGATGATGCATGCACTAATTAGCAAAAGGGTTCAAAAAATACCGAATATTAGCGGTTATGAAGA
>CAZJWW010000140.1:0-4447 GCA_964549895.1 uncultured Gammaproteobacteria bacterium | reverse complement strand
CATCGTCGCCTTGATCCATAAGCTGTTTACCAAAACATCTTCTGATTTAGACGACATTCTCATTCGGCACAACCGAGAGAACCGGTTTAGTTATGTCGAGAGTTGGGCAGGAGGCATACCGCAAAGAAATTATGCATCGATGGGAAAATAATGTGCGGTTACTGGTTGTCCCTACAACAAGATACTGATGTGCTTCGCATATTGTGCCTTGGCGTGATTCCTCAGATATAGAGCGTATGGATGTTAACAACGGAATTCTTCTTTCACCGACCTACGATGCTCTATTTGAAAAACACTTAATCAGTTTTGGTGATGATGGCGAGATACTACTTAGTAATCAGTTAAAACTAACCTCTTATTCGAGGCTGGGTGTCTCGGGTAAAGGAGAAGGTAACAGGGCTTAGAGATCAAAACTAGCACTACTTGGAACGTCATCGACATAACGCAGGTATTTGGCGGAATACTTACTCTATTAAATTTAGCTTATTCTCCTACGCCTTTTTCTTATGTTTACGTTTGAACTCAATTATTCTTTTGTCCACCCAACTACTCATGAAGAGGGATTGTTGTATTTTTTAGACATTGAGCAATTCTGTTTCAATTAACACCTATATGGGTGGTTTGAAACGGCCAAAATGCGGGTAAAGTTTAAGCTAATTAGAATATAAGGAGGTTGTCATGGTCTTGATTGCACGTACTGTATTGAAGAAAACTATGCTTGGGTTTGCGATGATCATTTTTCTAAGTTGCTCTGCGATGAGTTTGGCGGACGATGCCCTGAAGAACTTTGATTACACGTATCACTACAAATTAATTGACAAAGAAGGTGAGGTAATAATTTTAAGCCAAAAATCATTCGTCACTACTCAACGTTTTTATATGAGTAATTTGATTAAGGCAAGTGACGAGAAGGTTCAGAAGGAAATGGAATCTATTCAGAAATTTATCGAGGAATCCAAAATTTCGGAAAGAGAGCGCGCCCACATTCGCCATGCAGCTATTACGATACTTGCCAAGCGAGGAAAAACTGCCGAGGGTGAGAAAATATATAAAAAGGCTGCGGCGATGTCAGGGTTAATTAACGCGACATTTTTTGACAAGGAGTTAAGTGTTAAAACCAAACATGCGCCGGTTTCAGAATTAACGATAACGAATATGCAACGCGTATCTGGCCAGAATGGTCTTTCGGTTATTTTCGAAATCATTATTCAAGCGCTTATTGATTGGCTAAATGCGATCGCATCAAATAGTGATTACGAAAACCAGTGTCTTGCAGCAGGGGTACCGATACCACCAGATTGGGGTGACTGGAGTAATAACGGTTGGCAAAATTTAGGTGAATTAACTGATGAGTTTATCAGTAGGAATAGAATTGCAGAGGTTGTGGTTCACAACAGTAGCGCGCCGGAGGGGACATGTGTAGCGCTACCTAGAACTATAGCGAGTACGGGAATCATGGAACTTCTTGGCGTGATATGCTTAGGCGTAGAATCGGAGAATGCTTGTTTTTGGGACGGTAGTGGTATGCCATTTCATAGTGATTTTAGAATTCAAGATCAGTTGACAAGTGCTAGTGATTTTACGGTTGATTGGCGCGGAGGTGTCTGTACGGACTGCCATGCCGGTGAAAATCCGTTTGTGGCACGCAGGGCTCCGAGTATCCTCAGTTTTTCTGGTTCAAGTACTACTACCGACTGGTATACACCGATTGGGGTTCCTAGCATGTGGCCACAGAATCCTGGGCCGACTAATCTCTTGAATAATATTTCCACTGAATACAATGGATTCTTTGGAACAAGTTATCCTGGCAACTCTTGTATAGACTGTCATAAATTTCCAGACGTTTCTGATCCAGGGTTGGCTGGTTATTGTCAAGTGGTGTTAAAGCTGTCTGCTAGACGCACGATGCCGAGTGAAAGTGACCCATCGGGTTGGTCATGGCCCAATAATAGCGAGTATCGTAATCATATTCAGGCACTGAGAAACGCCTGTCCTTGAGCTTAGCGGCAGAAAATGGGGTCTAAATATCTTTTACAACTTATGCATTAGAAGAAGATCTTTTCATTACACACGCGAATTTAAACTCTTTGCTGGATGAGAATAAAAACAAAAATTTTAATAGTGCGTCTAAGTCGGTTTCTTATGCTTCCGCAGAAACTCTGATTTTGGTTTCATTACCTTTAGCTCGGCACCTGGCTCAGGGCCTAGTGAATTTAGTGAAAATGATTTGGGGGCGCCATCGTCGTGTACTTCATATGTTTCAATCACTTTTGTGCCATCAAGGCGCGTGGTTACTAATGTGTGGCCACCTTTACCATCGTAGGTAGCGACGGTGCGTTTTACTAAGGCGTTTTCCGCTAGAAATACAGTGTAGGTGTAATAACCTAAGAAAATTGCGGCCACAACTCCAAATAAGATATTAGCTTTCGGCATGATTTACCTCTCGATAGGTTCGAAGTTTACCGCGCCATTATGATTAATTCTTCGATCTTTTTTGGGTTTTCAATAAATAAATCTATTTTATTTGATTGATTGAGGCTAATCGAGTGTTTAGAAAATCGGTTCTCGCTTAGAGCTCCCAAGGTGTTAATTCTCCTTGCGTGGGCCATTGGTTTTTCAGTGCAAGTTTTTCTAGATCTTGCCAACGTTGATTGGAATAGGGGTGACTTCTAAAAAATTCCAGTCCGCCGGTTAAGTCTACTTCTTGAGCTTGTTCTAACTCGGTGAAATGCTTGAAGAGTTGTCTTGCGCCTTGAATATGCCCGTAGGTTTTATACAAGGCATCTGCCGCACTCGCGTCTGATTGGCTTTCTTGGCTCCTTGAAAATTTGAGTAGACTTAAATTTACTGTGTTGCCAATAAGCCATTGCCCGGCGTTGCTACCCGATGCGCCACTAACCACACTTGCAAGGGTTGCCAGTGTAACGCCTTTGCCGAGTGCAACAATGGGGTGGCGATGTTGCACGTGGGCTATTTCATGAGCCATTACCGCGGCGAGTTCTTCTTCTGTTTCTATTTTTTCTAATAGGCCTTTGAAAAAAACCAGATTGCCACCCAGCGTTGCTAGCGCGTTAACGGTGTCGGATGAGCTGTAATGCACTTTAATGTCAGCGCCTTCAGGTAGATCCATGTGCGCGGTTAATTTGTCCGCCAGTGATTGCAGGCGTTGTTGAATTTTTTGGTCTTCTTCAGATAATGCGTCAGAGTTTAAGAAGTCGGTGTCGGGGTTAGACCCGAGACCAATCTGGTCTACCATTTTTTGTTCGTACTCTATAGGAATGTACTTTGCCAAATAGCCAGCAGCAGCGCCTAGCACTAACACTGCGATAATTACCACCACGCCTAAACCAATAATTAATTGCGCAAATTCCTTTAGCGGGTGCTCATGGCTAACATTAACGTCTTCGCGTGGTGTTGGGTTTTCGTATGTCAAATTAAGGGCTCAAATTAAAGGCTTATGTTTGTAGTGGCGTTGTTTGAGGTTTGGTGTGGGTTGGTTTATTCAGTTGCTCTATTTGTCGCATTAATAGCACTGCCGTATACCAGCACTTCAATAGATCCGACGCCGCCGTTGGCGCCTTTTGAGATTGACGAGGTTTCAAACTTAACATTAAAAATGCGGTTTGCGCCTTTCTCACTGGCGTCTTTTTTCATGCGAATAACGGCTTCGCGCCGGCTTCGGTCAAGCAATGTTTCGTAGGTGGTTAAACGCCCGCCTACTAACATGCGTAATCCCGCGACAAACTTTTTGAAGTAGTCAACAGAGATCACCACATTGCCTTGCACCATTTGCCCGTCACGCGGCTGGCCTTCGGTTGGCGGAAAGCGGCTTTCAAAGACCATAATGTCTTTGTATTTGGCTTCGTTCTGGTGAATCGACTTATAGTGATTTTTCTCACGATACGTACCAAAGCCGTAACCTACTGTTAGGAGTACTAAAAAAATAATGAGTTCCAGCATGTCGTATCCTTATTTTGTAAGTGGTTTTTAGCTATCGCGGGCGTCTTCTAAAACAACTGCGGTGCCGTAGGCAAATATCTCGGCTGCTCCTTGGGCGACAGAAGAGGTGGCAAAGCGAATATTAATAACGCCATTGGCGCCAATACTTTCGGCTTGTGCAATCATTCTGTCAGTGGATTCTTGGCGTGCTTCAGCCATTAGTTCGGTATAGGCGACCAGTTCACCACCAAGAATGTTTTTAAAGCCAGCTAAAATATCGCGACCCACGTTTTTAGCTCTCACGGTACTCCCTTGAACCAGGCCTAAATGTTTGGTGATCTTTTTTTGTGGAATGATTTCCATGTTTGAGATAAACATATTTTCTCCTATACGAATTTAGTTATACTGTAGTGGTCAAGTAAATTTGGCCGCAGTTTTAGAGGAATTTTCAAATAATTCCTCTGCTTTGTTTGGCGATAATCCGCCATTGTGTTTATGAGGCCGATAC
>CAZJWW010000139.1:0-7406 GCA_964549895.1 uncultured Gammaproteobacteria bacterium | reverse complement strand
GGAGCAAATGATGTAAACTTAGCTATTAATGCTATTATCGGCGCGTCCGTGATACGTCAATCACCCGTGCCAGGTATGTTGCAAACAAATAGTCAGTTTTACCAGGTTCAAGCTAAAGTGAGTTTGGGTGAAGCGGTGTACTGTATGAAAACCTTGGTCCTCAGAGAGAGTCCAACTCAAGGCAGTACGAATACTCCGAAAGTCAGTGTATTACGCCGAGAATACGATACAATCTGCGAAGATATTACACCAGATGGTGCAATAGCCACTGCCATCGCCGATCAAAGTACCAGCGATGAAGACGATTTAAATGACGAACAAGAAAATGACGAAAATGAGGAGGGCGAAGAGTTATAATGAAAATCTATATCAGACTTGAAGCTCCTTTCGAGTGGGTGCGCGTTAATGCAAAGCAAATCGACGCTTTTGGTGAAGTGTCTGCGCTCAGCGATTATCCTGTTTCGGACGACGACGATGTAATAGGCGTAGTGCCTGGCGAGTGGGTTACCAGTCATCGCATTACACTTCCTGCAAAAACACGGAAGCAATTTAATGCTGCATTGCCTTATGCTTTAGAGGAAGCTTTATCTGAAGATGTGGAAGACATGCACTTTGTTTGCCCAAGTTGGAAAGCAGGTGAAGAATGTATAGTGTTATCTGTTGCTAAAGCTAGACTGCAAAATTGGCAAACACTCGCCGAAGACAATCGCTTGCCAGTCGGGCGTTTACTACCCGATTACGCCTTAATACCTTTTCATGATATCGCTGAGTTTTCGATTGCCAGCAGTGGTGAAGAATTACTCGCAAGTGAGCAAGATGGTTTTGGAGTCAGTCTTGATCAAGACTTTCTGGATGCTTGGATTATTGATGTGCCCATGGCTTCGACAATTGCCGTTAATGATGAAACTCTAGTCGAAGAGCTCATCAGCGAATATCCCGATAGAGATTTTCGTTTGTGGAATTTTGGTTATAAAATGGCGCATTGGTTGGAGCATTCACCCACGTTTAATTACGACTTATGGGCTGACAAATATCGCCCAGCGGTCAGTCGCGGTCGAAGTAGAGCGTTTGTCATCCCATTGGCGATACTGGGTTTTGCTATTTTTGGTAAGTTCGCATTTGATACGTATCGATACTTGGCGCTGCATGCTGAAACCGCGAAGGTCAGAGCTGAGGCTCAGGCTTTGGTCAAAGAAACGTTCCCAGAAGCGGGCCCTGTGCCGGTTGGCAGTGAGAAACAAGTTATGTTGCGTGGACTGGAGAATTTGGGGAGTACAGGACCAGCGGCAACCTTGCAAACCATGTTGTCTGAAACGGCCTCGGTGCTAAAACAGAACAATGTAACCATTTCTAATTTGGTATTCCGCGATTCGAAATTGGTTATTACTTGTCAGGTCTCTGATTTTTCTCAGGTAGATATTCTCACGCGCCAACTAAACGCACGCAGAGGTTTAAGTGCAGCCTTGCAAGGATCATCCTCAGACGACGGCAACATAAGCGCCAGTTACTCAATTACTCAAGGCTAATGCAGATAATAGACAGCATAAAAAAATATTGGTTTGGTTTAGAGCCACGAGAGCGGTGGATCTTGGGGTTAGGGGCACTGTTTGTGGCGCTAATATTGTTTTATGCGTTAATTTGGCAGCCTTGGCATAAGGCCATTAATGATATGAGTGCGCGGCTACCTAGTTTGCGCACTAATGTGCAATGGATGCGCCAACAAGCTGAAATTGTTAGAAACGGTGGGGTTATACAGGCCAATAGCAATATAAAGGGCGTCAATGAATCCTTGTTATCGATACTGGAAAAGACGGCTCGAGCGAATAATTTAGATAAATCAATTCAACAAATTACCCCTGGGCAAAATAATCAAGAAGTGCGAGTCGTGCTTGAAGAGGCAAGCTTTAATAAATGGGTGAGTTGGATTGATTTACTCTACAAAGATTACCTTATAACGGTTAAACAGGTGACCGCCGAACGTGACGGAGATAAACCTGATATCGCCGAAGTTAGAGGAACTTTTATACGGCTATAGCGTTAATCATCATAAGTTTTTATGCACGTATTTTGTTACGAACATTTAGTTCTTGCGCAATAGCTCTCAACCACATGGGATAAATCTCCACTCTACCCACAAACCACAAAAAAACCGCCTGCCGGCGGTTTTCTTAACTAATTCAACGATTTAATCTCTATTTAACGGCGTTGACCATATAGTCCACCGCTGCCTTAACTGATTCATCAGACAGGGCGTTATTGCCACCTTTGGGCGGCATGTATCCTGCCTCACCTTGATAGCCGTTGATAGCATTTGCGTATAACGCATCTAATCCTTTTGCAATTCGGTCGGTCCAGGCAGTCACATCAGCAAAAGCTGGAGCGCCCGCGATGCCAGCCGCATGACAAGCTGCACAACTGCTATAGGCCTCTTCACCACTCAAAATGACTGTTGCCAATGCTACGGGTGCACTCGTTTCTGCTGAAAAGCTACCCACAGGAGCAATTCTTGTTTTAATCGGTTCGCTATTTTCTATCGCAGCACGTTCATCCAGCTTGGCGTTAACATCGCTGGCCGCCAAAGAAGCTAGAACCATAATAATCGCCGTTAACACGCTCATCACGACCACCATGATGATAAAAAGACGCGTAAACGTCGAATCATTCATTTGCTCTTCACTCATTGTAATACCTAAGTTAACTTACCCATTGAAGGGCTTTAATCTGCGTTCAAAATCGCTGGCGATTATAGCCTATCTGTTTGCTCGGAAAAACCGTTTTTACGAGTGTTTTACTAACTCTTTTTAGCCTTTAAAGAGTGAGCCAAGGACTCCGCGAATGACTCGTCGGCCCAATTGTGAACCAACGGCTCTGGCAGCACTCTTGACAAATGCCTCGGTCGGGCTTTGTCGATTTGAGCGTCGACGCTTAGACTTACTGGCGCTAGCCGTTTTCGCTTCAGCCGCTTCTCTTGCGGCTTCTTCTAGTTCTATGGCTTCTTCTTGCGCCGCTTGTTTTTCGGCGCGTTGCACGAGCATTTCATAAGCAGATTCTCTATCCAATGTTTCGTCGTAGCGGCCACGATACGGCGAGCGACTCATAGCCTCGGTTCGTTCACCATCGGTCATTGGGCCAATGCGGGATTCCGGCGGACGAATTAAAATCTGCTCGACCGGAGTGGGTATGCCTTCCTCATCAAGCGTGCTTACTAAGGCTTCTCCAACCCCCAGTTCTGTGATTACCTGGCTGGTATCAATCTTAGGGTTGGCGCGAAAGGTGTTGGCAACAGTGCGCACTGCTTTTTGATCTTTCGGAGTAAAGGCGCGTAAAGCATGCTGAATTTTCAAACCAAGCTGCCCGAGGATAGCTTCAGGTACATCCAGTGGGCTTTGTGAAATAAAATAAATACCCACACCTTTGGAACGAATCAAACGAACGACCTGTTCGATTTTATCGACCAACACTTTTGGAGCATCATCGAATAACAAATGCGCTTCGTCAAAAAACATGACAAATTTTGGTTTATCCGCATCACCCACTTCGGGCAAAGTTTCAAATAATTCTGATAATAACCAAAGTAAAAATGTAGCGTATAACTTGGGTGATTTCTGTATTAAATTGCTTGCGTCAAGAATGTTTATAACCCCACGACCAGAAAAATCATGACTCATTAAATCATCCAATTCTACCGCGGGTTCACCTAGCAAATATTCCGCACCCTGTTCTTCTAGAACAAGCAAGCCGCGTTGAATTGCGCCAATACTAGCGGTAGAAATATTACCGTATTCTGATTTTAATTCTGCGCGGTTGTCACCCATCCAAATCAACATAGAACGCAGATCCTTTAAGTCCAGAATCAACATACCTTCGTCATCGGCAATTTTGAAACAGGAATAGAGGATACCGGTTTGGGTATCGTTTAGATCCAGTAAGTTGGCTAATAACAAAGGTCCAATTTCACTTACGGTAGTGCGTATAGGATGACCTTTCTCACCAAATAAGTCCCAAAATACCACCGGACTTGGTAGCATTTCATAATCCTGAATGCCAATGGTGGCTATTCTTTCATCTATTTTCGGGTGTGGTTCAGCGGCTTTGCCAACACCTGAGACATCACCTTTTACATCTGCTAGAAACACTGGCACGCCAATTTTTGAAAAATTTTCAGCCAAAATTTGTAAAGTAATGGTTTTGCCGGTGCCGGTGGCGCCCGCAACCATGCCGTGGCGATTAGCCATGCTAGCATCCATTAAAACGGTTTGGGTGCCGTTACCACCAATTAATAGTTGCTGGTTTTCTGAGGAAGAGCGATCAGTCATTTTTTTAAAGTGAGTTTGATTATTTCGAGCTGAATAGCGTTTAATTTTGATTAGAGCACAAGATTCAGCGGGTAATGCTTAACCGTAGCATATCTTATGACTTGGCTCTAACAGTTCTTGTGATTTGGCTCTGGCAGTTTGTCGTTTGCAATTTTGTTCAAATGCTCTTACTCTCTACATACAGTAATTTGATTGGCTCGGCGTTAATTGATTGGGAAACGGTTAATTGTTCAGGAAACAGTGAGAATGGCAACAATATGAGAGTAGTAATCCTAGAGGACGATGAGGATCAAGCAGAGCTCTTGCTGGCTTGGCTTGAAGAAGCTGGTCATCAGTGCACGGTGCACTCAGATGGCAATGCCTTTGTTCGTGGATATAAACGCGATAGTTACGACTTAGTGCTGCTTGATTGGATGGTGCCAGAGACCAGTGGTTTAGAGGTGCTTAAACACATGCGTGCGCATTTAGACCCAGTTGTGCCTGTGGTATTTATCACGCAACGTGACTCTGAACAAGATATCGTAGAAGCCCTAGAAGCCGGTGCCGATGATTACATGACCAAACCAGTAAGGCGTATGGAAACCATGGCTCGTGTAAATGCTATCGCACGCCGAGTGGGCTATGGTGACGAGAACACAGCCGATAGTTATGAATACGAACCTTACAGTATCGATACCAAGCTTCGTAAGATCAAACTTAACGATGAAACGGTAGATATGACTCAAAAAGAATATGAATTGGCCGTATTCTTGTTCAAAAACATTGGTCGTGTTATTTCGCGTGGACACCTCTTGGAAATGGTATGGGGTACGAGTTCGCAGTTAAATACCAGAACCGTAGATACCCATGTCAGTCGTTTACGAACTAAGCTAAAGTTGGACGACCAAAAAAATTGGCAACTGATTTCTGTATATAGGCATGGTTACCGATTGGAAAATTTATAGTACAATGGTCTAGCAATTTGCTGAAGATAATAAATAGTGACAAGCCGATGACAGAGTGTTCACCCTATGAGTAAAGAAAATAAGCGTCCAACTGCTGAAATAATTAGCCCTGGCTTAGGAGATATTGAAAAGGTCAGAGATATTTTATTTGGCAAATATGTCGCTGGTTTTGAGCAACGTTTTGCTGAGCTAGAAAGTCGTTTAGAAGCGGATGTCGAGACATTAAAAAAGCGCTTGAGCAAAAAAATCGATACTATGGACGTTGCTGTTAATGAATCTCTGAGCCGTTTAGACGAAAGGATTATAGGGGAACAAAGCAGTCGCGATAGCGACCTACTGGCATTACAACAAACATTGAAGCAAGCCGAAAATACTCTGCAACAATCGATTAGCTTGATGGAAGATCAAGCGAATCAAGATTTGGCAGAGGTGCGCGCTTCTTTGGAAGACAGCCATCAAGAACTCTTAGATAAAAGTTTAGCATTGCAGGCTGAATTGGCTTCGCAGATTGAAACCCAAAAGCAAGAATTGCAACACGATAAAGTTGGGCGGCAATCGCTGGCATTGATGTTAGATGAAGTAGCGGTTAAATTGCGCGGCAGTTGATTGCTAACATTCATTGCAATTAATTCTAGTTGCGTCGGAAATTACATTCGTTGCGCGTCTTAAGTTATTACGGCTTAAGTTTTCACTTCCTAAATTAGTTTAGCATCTTAGTAGATTAGTAATATGAGCCAGATTGAACAACTCAGGCATATTCTAGTAGGTGACAATGCCGAGCAGCTTAGTGAGCTCAAGGATCGTATAGAAAATGTAGAGCGTCGTGCTAATGACGTGTCAGAGGTGCTTGCGCCAGCCATTGACGAGGGCTTAAAGAACGGCGATCAACTGATTAACTCTCTCCAGCAACCAGTATCCACTAGTTTGAAAAGGGCAATCCGCAGAGAACCCAAAGACTACGCCGACATACTTTACCCTGTTATGTCGCCACTGATTCGTCGTTCTATCTCACAGGCGATCAGTTCCTTGATGGTGACGATTAATCGTACTATGGAATCGGCTACTTCGGTATCGGGTATTGGAATGCGAGTTCGCTCTATTTATACCGGTATTCCGTATGGAGAGCTGGCACTACGCCGTTCGTTATTGTACCGAGTTGAACATATTTTTTTAATCGATCGTGATACCGGCATGCTGATGCAAGAGGTTAAGGTTGAGGACTCGCAAGCCTTAGATAGTGACGCTATCAGCGGCATGTTTACGGCTATTCAGAGCTTTGTGCAAGATTCGTTCTCTAATGATGAATCCGCTAGATTAACGGACCTAAAAGTTGGAGATCACAATGTATGGGTAGCGCATGGGCCACGCGCGATGCTGGCTTGTGTAATCTTTGGTCACGCACCAGAAAGTTTAAAAAATGAACTTTATGATTCTCTAGATACTATTCGTATTGAGTATTCGAATGAAATTGCTGACTTTGATGGTGATACGGATAAACTCGCGGGGGTCGATCGCCTGTTAGCTCCGCTATTACAATTACAATTGAAAGAAAGCGGTCCAACACAGTCCAAGTCTGAGGCGCGAGGGCCATGGGTTCTACTGATAATACTAGTTGCCGCTTTAGCATATTTTGCCTATAACTGGATCAGTAAAGATTCTAAACAGTCAGTTGTAGAACGCTATTTACGGGACGCTCCTGGAATCGCCGTAACTTCTACCTTTTGGGATGACCAACAATTGGTGGTTGAAGGTTTAAAGGATCCGGATGCGAGTGTGCCTTATAAAACATTGGAAGCGCACGGAATTGAGCCAGAGGATTTAGTCCTCAAAACCATACCATTTCGCTCTCTAGAGTTAGACATGGAATTACAACGGTTTACTAATGAGTTTTCCTTACCGGAAGGAGTTTAT
Source organism: uncultured Gammaproteobacteria bacterium (assembly GCA_964549895.1). GTDB lineage: Bacteria > Pseudomonadota > Gammaproteobacteria > Arenicellales > Arenicellaceae > Arenicella. Next base: position 235 of record CAZJWW010000139.1, on the reverse strand, counting down.
TTACGTAAACGCGATCAAAGTATCTTCCTGTATGGAGAGGCAACGATCAATTGGCTAGTAGAAAATAATGCACGGGTTAGGCAGTTATCCACTGATGGGCGCTTGAATATTAGTAATCTAACCGCGTCTTTCGAGTCAGTATCTGAGATTTTAAGAGCAAATTTTAGAGCGAATGAACTGTTGGGCATACGAATGTCAAGCATTGCTGGTGAAGAGTTTACGTCGCTTTCGATAG
>CAZJWW010000138.1:0-7411 GCA_964549895.1 uncultured Gammaproteobacteria bacterium | reverse complement strand
ACGGGCTTTTTGCTACGGGCTTTTTGCTACGGGCTTTTTATTACAAGCTTACTGATAGAGAATATAGTGCTTGCCTTTTAAGAGATTGAATAAAATAGCAGTTGTAGAATTGCAGTTAAAATAATAAATATAATTATGTTAAACGAACAAAATAAAGCAGATCATCTAATTAACTACTTGGAGATTTTCACCAAGAGAAAGTTACTCATTGTACTAGTGACAATAATTACCGCCGCCGCTTCTGGTTTTTTGGAACAGCACCGAGAACCAAGGCACACGGCCACAGCGACGCTGATCGTAGATTTCACGGATCCCATCAATACCACTAATGAGCGAGCTATGCTTCCTGCCTTATTGCAAGAAGATTATATGGCAACGCAGATTGGTATCATCTCCAGCCGATATATGGCTGAGAAGGTAATGGAAGGGTTAGACTTTGAGCGTGATCCTGCGCTTAAATCTATACGAGAAAAATTTGAGGAAAGAGACCTTAGTCCTGAAGCCCTTAGAAGTACTATTACACGCTGGATGTTAAATTCCTTACGCGTTTATGTGTATAACAAATCAACTCGGCTGATCAAAATTGCGTTTAAAAGCATCAGCCCTAAGGCTTCCATAAAACTAGCCGATACGTTTTCGGAAAAATATTTGGATACGGTATTGGAGTTAAACCAAGCGCCGATCCGTTCTTCAGCGAAATGGATCGAAGAGAATACCAGCCCAATTACTAGCGCTTTAGACGACGCTGAGGAGATTTTGTCCAAGCGACCTTCTTCTAAAAAAATTCAGAGCGTCTACACCAAACTAGGCCAAGCTCAAAACAGTTTAAACATTCTTACCTCGATGTTAAACGAGAGCGGAGTCCAAGGTTCTTATGGACGAGATAATGATTATGTGGATAGAATCAGCTCGGACATATTGGAGAATGAGCAGCTATTGATTGAAAGAAACAGGGAATACGGTAAGCGCCACCCCGAATATTTAAGTGTGCAGGAAAAATTAAGTTTACTGAAAAACCGTTTATTAGAAGCCGTTGGACAGCAGATTGACTCCATGAGGTCTACCTTGGCTTCATTAAATCAATCCCTATCCTTGCGTGGCAGCGTTAGACTTACCAATGTCACGCTATTAAATTTTTCTGCTGTCGACATAGAATCGGATGAAACTGGCGAGAAAAAAGCGGTGGCCTATGGCGCCGTACTCGGATTTTTATTGGGCATCATGCTGGCCTTTTTATCTCTACATGGCAGTGCCAAAAAGTCTGCAAAAATTGAGAACGTATCCCAGCAGTTTAATATTGAATAGTGTTTGGATAGGAGACGAAAGATGATTAAATTTCCATTTAAAATGCGGATCATTTCATGTGCCGTAATAGCATTTGTATCAAACCAACCTCTGCAAGCTGAGGGATTTATCTTTTCACCCGAAGTGATGGCGCAAATCGGCTTCGATGACAATGTTTTCTTATTAGCCGATGAAGAATCTGCGACCGACATAATCGGCACTGAGACACGCTCAGATACAATTATTAATGTGGGCGCAGGCTTTGATGCAGAATATGAAGATGATGTTAATACCGTTGAAGTGGAAGCCGAAATCTATAGAAGTGAGTATCTTGACTTTGATGTGCTCGATTTTACGGGTGCCGACATAGACGCCAAGTGGAATTGGGATGGCAACAAACGAATTAATACTGAGCTGGGCTTCAATTTCAAAAGAGATCAATCAAACTTTAGCGAAGAAAATCTAGCACAAGGGGATTTATTCAATCGCACTCGTGCTCATTTCGAAGTAACCGGCAAAGCCACGCAAAGGGATGACGTCTATCTCCGATCGTCTCTTCAAACAAAAGAATATGAAATTCGCGACCAACTTGAAAACGACGTTTTTGGTGTGGCCCTAGGAGTGCGCAGAGTTTCGTCACTTGGCAATAGCATTGGTTTTGAAATTTCCAGAACTGAAGGGGATTTTCCGAATCGATTGACGTTCTCTCCGACTATTGAGAGTCTAGAAGACTATTCTCAGGATGAAGCAACGTTCAAGCTTGATTGGAAGCCCAGTAATAAGTCCCGCTTAAGGGCCGACATAGGTTATATCGATCGAGAGCATAACGGTCAATTATCTGAGTTTGATGTCAGTGATCTTGTTTATGATTTTCGTTTTACCTGGGATATTGGGCGACGCACGGAGCTTAACGCTCAATTAGTTAGAGAAATAAGAGACACCGAAAACGTTCTCACTTTATTTAATGAGGAAGACCGATTAAAGATAGATGCAGCATGGCGTGTTACCAGCAAATTAAGCCTTAATTCTGCGCTGACTTTCCGAGAAGTAGATTTTATTCAAAGTGGTTTTACGCGAGAAGATTCAGCCATGTTATTTGAAGCCGGTGCTCAATATGATCTCAATAGAAGATCGGCCTTTAGATTTACATTCAGAACAAGAAGCCGTGACTCAACCAGCATCACTAACGAGTTCGACGACAATCTGGTGTTGCTAAACTATAGACGCAGATTATAGTAACTCTAAAGCAATTCACCGGATAGAAATTAAACAGTACCGCCGAGCCCCTTTATAACGTTCATTGCTTAATTGGGGCTATTTCACGGGGCTTAATCAAAATTCGATTTTAAACCTGAGTTCTAAACCTCAATTAAGATTCAACTTCGGAAGCCGCCTGTCGTTCCCAATAGGTTAAATACCCAAATAAGATTACAAACAAGGTTTGAAAACCAATATGGAAGGTAAAAAAGCTCTTGTGACCTAGGCTAATAAACATTATTGCAACAGAACACTGCGCTGCAGTAAAAATACTACGGTGGAATGCATCATGTTTATAAAACTGCTTTAATTTACCCGCAACTGTAAATGCGGAAAAAAACAACATTATCACCGTTAATATGCCCAACATACCGGTCTCCCAAAGTAGGGCTGCAAGCGCAGTTACACCGGTGGCTCGTTCAAGATTAATTTTGTTTGATATCCGCCTTCCCGCTTCGCTGTCAATGATTCGCGAAGAACCAATTCCATAACCCACTACCATGTCTTTTAGACTATGCGGTCTGACTGGATCTCGCCATGCATTGATGGTTCCTGATCGGCTCAATCTATTATCGCGAATATTGTCGTCTTCTATATTGTAACGGTAGGTCTGTTCATACAGATCGGCTAATGAATTAACTTCGGCGGATTCGGGTAAGGTACTGATCACTGACAAAGCCAATACGATACAAAGCATCACGGTTATCAAAAGCCGCATCATGAACTTAAGTGGCCGCACATTTATCTCATCGTAGTACGTAATAAATAAAAGCGCCAATAAGTAGAACGCAGATACCTTGGTCGAATTTATGAATGCAGGAAAGGCCACCAAAGCTATCAATATAAAAAATCTAGGTGTGCTTAGTAGTCGGTTTTTCCATAAACTCAATATGCCTGCCGCTGTCATAAAACATAACAATGTTAGTGCTGCGTTGGCGCCCCCATGTTTAATATTACCCCCAAGCGTACCTGCAACTATATCAATGGGTACCAATCCGGCAATTTCCGAAAGACCTTGCCTCAATGGCACCAGAAAAAAGTATTGGTGCAGTACGAAGGGAATCTGTATCAAAGTAACCACCAACAAAAAAGTTGGTAGTCGTTTAGTTTGCTCACGTGTCCAGGGCAGTAGCGCTATAGCAAAGTAAGCGCCCCATAACTGCATGTAGCCTTTCATACTAGTAAGGGCAACACTAAATTTGACGCTTTGCGAATAGGCAGAAAACAATAAAACGAGTACAAACATCAAAGCCCAAAACATAATTCCAGACTCTATTCGCCAAGTAAGAGTATGGCTCTTTAGAGCCTCGACAAACACATGAGCTAGCAATAAAAAGGCCGATCCGGCAAATGCCCAACGAATTAGTTGAAGTTGCGGGAGATACATTTGTGTCAATCCCGAAATCACCAAGCCGCCAACCAGCGTTACGATCAATAACAATCGGTAATCGAGGGCGACAACCAATCCTATCAAAGCACCTGCTGCCATTAATAAATACAAAGGATCACCCGTGCTGGCACCAAAACCGCCCAGTGCCACCGCGACGAATAAAATAAATATCTTAACTAGATGCAGAGAAAATGTATTTACAGTCATAAGATAGTGCCTCTACTGAGTTTCTTTTGCGCCTTTTTTCCATGACGATAAATCAACGCTCAGTAATTTTTCTAATCCTATTATCTCAGGCAAAAAGAGCTCAGCCAACTCGTCTAAGGTAATATCCTTGATTTGAGGGATTAACTGCTGAGGTGAGGTTCTGTTTATTTTCCGATACGCCGATTGCAAACCTGATTTTGCCACCGCCGAACGGTACAAGGACTCAAGATGCAAACCACGAACTACTTTTAACGCACCAAGTCGTGCTTGTTCTATACCCTTTGAACGATATACATAACTGGGATTACTTTTCGCTAACAATTGATGATTATTGAGCGCGTCAATTTGTAAAAATTCATAAAGTTGGGTTTCAACCGCGCCCGGATCACTCTTCAATTGATCAAAGAAAACGATGTGTATTTGGTCTCGATCAAAATACTCTAACCATCGCTCTAAATGAGTGGCGTACAGACCTTGCTCAACATACGTGGGATTATTTTTTATGCCCGCCTCAATACTAAAGTCTGGTCCGGTGAGGTGCCCGACTCGAATTTCATGTTTGTGATTAGATTGCAGCCTTTTAATTGGGTCTCGAAGCATCAAAATAAGCTTAGCGTCGGGATAACATTGTTTAATTCTTCTGGGTGATTCATGGTCGCAAAAATACGACGTCGAAAACTCTCCAATCACCGACGATTGTGGGTCCACATCGGCAAAATGTGATTGATACCATTGCAAGCCATATCCAAAGTATTGTGAGAAAAAATGTATTTCCTTGAGATGGCTTAAACCAACCTCTGGATGCATATCAAGCAAATCGTATAACCAAGTGGTCGCGCATTTTTGCGCACCGATACCAATAAAACTGGGTGAAACATTGTTATCCATCTATCACCCCGTTTTTACCCAGCACTATTAATCGGCAGGTACCAGACGTTAATTTTAATTTAATTGATCTTGGCAACATGGCTATTTGGCCTTTTGCATAACAACAGAAGACACCGATGACGCTGGAAGTTTAATGGAGATATAGCCTTCTTCATCGAATTCATCGAGACGAGCTTGTGGGTCCAATTCAACAATAAAATCATCTCGCTCCAGATCGGGGTCCTCACCATCATCCAAACTTAACGAATAATGTTTATAACTTACTTTCTGTTCAGCAAAGAGCTGGTATTTTATCTTTATGGTTTGCGCTGCGGGTGCTCGATTGACCAGTCGTAATCCGAATTGCTTTTGGTCTTTGCTGCGAAAAGCGGTACCTCTAATGTCGTAGCCACCGGCGTACTCACTATTATTTGGGCTGTACGTAAAGGTTCTTAAAACTTCATCCAAACTCACCATTCTCAGTACCCGTAGGCCCCAGTAAATTGGTCTTGGTCTGAGGTCTTTATGCTTTACAGAATAATCAAACAATTGCCATGGCCCGGCGTTTAGCCCATGCCAAACGGCTCCTTGCACTTCGGCAAACTGGGTCAATGAAATTAAATAATCCGATGTACTTAAAGCTGCTGAAACATTGCTAGTGAAGGCTTCTGAACCGTCTGTCCCAGCCTTTTTACTATTCGGTTGACGACCATGTTCAGTAATCCAAATTTTTGCTGGTTCGCCGGTGATGGCTAGGTGATCATCAATACTTCTCGATAAGTGTCGTAGCCAAAATGGAATTGCTCGAGAATTACCATCGATACGATTTCCGTCGTAATAGTGATGAAGAGAGTAATCATTAGTGACGCCTAAAGTATCGACCACCTCTTTCAAATATTCCTTAGGACTACTCTTCCCCAACTTGGTATCACGACGATACGTCCAAGTAAAATCACGCATAAAATTGACGAACTCAAATTCATCTTCCATGCGGTTCACTTTAATGATGTCCATAACCGCTTTTGCACGTTTCGCGTATTTTGCACCTAGCCATTCATATTTGCTTCTATCTAGCTCATTGCCGAGTTGCAAGTACATTGGAAAATATTTCTTATTCAGATTTTCTGACAAATATTTTGCAAGATTTAGATTGCTATACGCCATCTCATCTTTAGCCGAAACCTTCAATGGCGAAACCAAATTCGTGCCGACTATATTGAGTACGTACCAGGGTTTACCAGAAACATCATCGACGAATTGCAGATATTCATCCAAACCAAAACGCACCTTGGCAGGTGACTTTTGGAAAAAGGACGTCTGCGCGGTACGCGATACAATTGGCCCCACGGATTCTTTCCAATGAAATGAATTCGCGACCAAGCCACCGGGATATCGATAGATGGCCCCTTCGAACGGCTGCAGTGCATCAACGATGCCCTTTTTAGGCATTTGATCGTTCGTCCACAGCTGTTTTTGAAACTGCTTAAAGTTGATATTGAAACCAAATAGTTGACTAGGATGATCAGCTCGAACCACTTCATCCATAACCCGCAGTTCAGGTTCTATACTGTATTTTACGTTCCAACTCTGGTGCTTATTAAACGGTCTAGCGGCGTTGACCAATGAAGCGGAACCAACCAACAGCAAGATTAATGCGAACGTACTTAAGGATATGGTAATTCTATTCATACAAAACCTAGTAACCCAGCTTGCGACTCACGTCGCCACAAATGTTTTTAATGAGGCTCATATCAGTTTCAGTCAGTACGGTTCGCCAGCGATCATCTACAGGGCGAATGCCATCAGCGAATTTAAATCTTGTCGGGTTGCCGCCAGCCGAATGCGATTCTACGTTAGTGTCAAAATCCAATATTTGATCTGAATATGGGATTTCCAGCCATTCGCATAATTCTTTTAAACGAACATCCGGTTCATTTACAAAGTCTTCGTATTTAAGTCTCACAACATGCTCTGGCGCTACCCATTTATCAATCATTCGCAACGATAAAGAATGATAATAACTCCAACGTTCAGCGGTTGGCTTAATTTCCCGATGCGCTTTGTGAGAGGCTGATACACCACGGCTGTCACGCGTTAGATGAATAATTCTCACTTTATCTGGTGAATGTTTATACAAATGTATGGCCTTTCTTGGCAGCTTAGATGCGTCAATTACTACTTCCTTATTCCACTGATCTGCCGCGGCTTGATAGAGTTCTATGGTGTTGTCAACGCCTTGCTTTATTGACGGCAGGCTTAAAAATTTATCCGTGGACGGCAAGTACTTGAGCATCAAAGTGTCAAGTAGGCCACGTACTTTTGATCTGAGCATACGCCACTTAGTTTGATGATTATGATCTACCTTGCCGGTCCCAGACTTATATTTCATTACGTCGTCTAGATGCA
>CAZJWW010000137.1:0-7521 GCA_964549895.1 uncultured Gammaproteobacteria bacterium | reverse complement strand
GTGATGGGCTGAAAGTTATTCTAAATGAAGATGACGTAGAACTTAGCGCGGTGATTAATATGGACAAAGTAGAACAAATTGATCCTGGCGCAAGAGAAATAGTAGAAAACATAAATGCCATTTTCCCATTTCTAGAAAATTCCACTATGTCAGTGACGGTGTATGGCGAACCGATTGCTCGTAATGGTCAGATCGGTATCAAAGATACCTTTAGTGCTAAGGTTGGTTTTATCCCTCTGCCGAACAGTGTTTTGAGTAATATCGGTATTGATGTGACCAGAGCAAATACAGAAAACTTGAGCCTTGAGAATTTAATAATAAATTCGGTGAGCCTAACGCAAGGACAGATTAGTTTTGAGCTTGCACCAAAGTTGTGATGACCAAAGTTGTAACAAATTAGTTTGTTACAAACTGAGGCTGCAATAAAGGCTAGTAAATAAAAGACGCTGCATGCATAGCAAACAGCGCCTATTCTTAAAACGATAATTTTGTCTAATTAGTTTTGTTCTAAAAAGCTCTTTAAGTGTTCTGAGCGAGACGGATGTCTTAGCTTACGTAGGGCCTTAGCTTCTATCTGACGAATCCGCTCACGCGTTACGTCAAACTGCTTACCCACTTCCTCTAAGGTGTGGTCGGTGTTCATGCCGATACCAAATCGCATTCGTAATACTTTGGCTTCTCTTGGCGTTAGGCTTTCGAGAATGTCAGTAGTGGCATTTAGCAATCCAGAAGTAGTTGCTGCGTCCATGGGAGCCTCAACATTTTTGTCCTCGATAAAATCGCCCAAATTGGAATCTTCATCATCGCCGATGGGTGTTTCCATTGAGATAGGCTCTTTGGCAATTTTAAGTACTTTACGAACCTTATCTTCTGGCATTTCCATTTTCTCAGCGAGCTCTTCGGGCAAGGCTTCGCGGCCTTTTTCTTGCAGAATTTGGCGAGAGATACGGTTTAGCTTATTGATGGTTTCAATCATGTGCACGGGTATACGAATCGTGCGTGCTTGGTCAGCAATAGAACGTGTGATTGCCTGGCGAATCCACCAAGTAGCATAAGTTGAAAACTTATAACCACGGCGATATTCAAATTTGTCTACGGCTTTCATCAGCCCAATATTGCCTTCTTGAATCAGATCAAGGAATTGTAAACCGCGATTGGTGTACTTTTTCGCAATTGAGATTACCAAACGTAAGTTCGCTTCAACCATTTCTTTTTTAGCGCGTCGAGCTTTGGCTTCACCAATTGACATGCGCCGGTTGATGTCTTTAATTTCTTCAATAGGAATCCCCAATGCCACTACGATACGATTAAGCTTGGCTTGAGACATTATTATCAACGCTTGATTATCTTCTATTTCTTCCTTCTTTTTAGCCGCTTTCAAAAGGCTTTGGTATAAACCTTCATCGGTTTCTTTACCAACAAACATTTCGATAAAATCTTTGCGGCTGATCCCAGCGTCGCTAACCGCAATATCCATAATGGCTTTTTCGTGTTGACGTATAATCTCAACTTGTAAACGAATCGACTCCCACAAGGCTTCAATAATTTTAGGAACGAATTTAATTTCCATGATGCCTTCAATTAATTCGTCTTGAATTTTACGCGCCTGCTTACTGTCAAAACCATGTGTGTTAAGCGCCTTCGCATGACGAGTATGCTGTTTTTTCATCGCTTTGAAGCGCTGAATTGCTTCATCCATATCTGGGCCAGTATCAATTGGTTTTTCGTCTTCCTCTTCGTCCTTATCTTTGTTGTCATTTTGTGCCGCAGAACCTGATTGTACTGGGTTGGGATCAATTTCTGCATTTGGATCAACAAAAGCCACCAACAAATCGGTCAGCCGCATTTTTTCCGCCTGAATATTCGCAAAGTAATCCAAAATAGCTTGAATGGCCGAGGGGCACGCAACCATGGCCACGGTTGACTGACGAATACCGTCTTCAATCCGTTGGGCTAGATTAATTTCATCAGCCCGAGTGAGAAGGTCAACGGTACCCATCTCACGCATATACATGCGCACAGGGTCTGTGGTTCGACCGAATTCACTCTCCACGGCTGTGGCCAAAACCGCGTCGGTATTATCTTCGTCGTCTTCGGCTTCTTTATCATCCGATGTGGCTTTGTGTAACAGCGTATCGGCATCGGGCACGCTATCGAACACATCAATGCCCATATCATTAATCATATTGACGACCGACTCTATTTGGTCGGTGTCATTCATGTCTTCAGGAAGATGGTCGTTAATTTCGCGATAGGTCAAAAAGCCTTGCTCTTTGCCTTTAAGAATTAAACGTTTTAGTTCAGTTTTTTTGCTACTCGAATCCATTAATGGAACCTCAGATTAATACCCACGTAAGCAGCGTTACTGGCGGCGATACGGGAGGTGTTAGTCGGTGTGTAAACTTCATTGATATTAAGTTTCGCGCACTCGTACTAACAAACAATTCTGTATTGGGAATTTTGAAACAGGGTAACCCTGTATTTTATAACAAAATCAGGGAAAATTCGCTTTATTTAAGTCAAATTTCAGGTGTTGGGTTACATCCGTTCTATGCATTCTTAGTTTTTTTTGCCAAAAGTTCATTTAGCCGCGTTTTTTCTTGACTGTTCAAGGATTCATGCTGTGATTTTTCTAACAATTCCTCCAATTCAGTTTCACTGGATTGGGCTTGTAGTTTATCTAACCATGAGATAAATTCGGATTCAATTTCATTGGCGGCTAATAAATGGTCATGACTTGCTAATTTTTCAAGGGCATGAAAGTGCGATTCTTGTCTATGTCGCTCTAGCAGTCTGGCGGTAGTAGTACCCTCTTGCTCTTGAGCTTGGTCGAGCAATTGATTAAATATTTCAATGCCACGCAATTTTAGGGCTCTAACGGGAGAATCAGGTTCTACGAGTTTTGATAGCTCTGGGTTTTGTAACAGCATGGAAATTGCACTGCGGATATCGGTCAAACGAATTTCTGATGACGTGTATCGCGTGTCTTTAGCAGGGCGTGACTGCGAATATTGTACTGACTTCTCTGTTTCTTGTTTGTTGAGCAGTTCTTGAGCAGGAATTTGGATTAATCTCGCCAGTCGTTCAATCACCAGTTTGCGCAATACTCCATCGGGAAATTGTTTGATCATAGGCTTGGCAAGTTTGGCCAACTTAGCACGGCCATCCAGGCGATTTAAATTGGCTTGCTGCTGCAAATGATCTACCAGAAAATCCGTGAGCGGTGTGGCATTGTCCAGCAGATTTTTAAAGCCGTCTTTGCCGACTTTTTTAACCATGGTGTCAGGGTCTTCTCCATCTGGAAGAAATAAAAAGCTCACTTGGTAGCCATCTTGCAATAATGGTAAACAGGTCTCCAAGGCTTTCCAGCCGGCTGCTTTACCCGCGCGGTCTCCATCGAAACTAAAGGTAATGTTTGGCGTATGACGGAACAGTCGTTGTAAATGCATGGGCGTGGTAGCCGTACCTAAGGTAGCCACAGCATTATCGATACCCGCTTGGGCTAGTGCTACCACGTCCATATAACCTTCGACCACCAATACACCATCGGCGTTTTTGATTGCCCCGCGTGCCGCATATAGCCCATAGAGTTCGGAGCCTTTATGAAAAATCGGCGTTTCGGGGCTGTTTAAATATTTTGGTTCGCTACTGTCTAATACGCGGCCACCAAAACCGACTACCCTTCCGCGATGATCATGAATTGGGAACATAATGCGCTCACGAAACCGATCATAAGTTCTACCTTTTTCCTCATTGCGGGTGAGCATACCGGTATCTAATAAGGCTTTTTGAGCCGAGGCAGTAGCCCCTAGACCAGACATCAAATTATCCCAGCCTTCGGGGGCAAAGCCTAAGCCAAAACGCTTGGCAATATCACCGCTCAAGCCGCGGTTTTTTAAATAGTTCACCGCTTGTTGTTTGTCGCCATGCTGGCGAAGTTGTTTTTGATAAAAATCGCTGACTTCGTTCATCAACTGGTATAAATCAATACCTTCGCTAACAGTATTTTTGGGTTTGTAGCCCTGCGCTTCCTCGGGAATTTCCATGCCAGCATTGGAGGCTAATTTTTCAATCGCCTCTCGAAACTCCATATGATCGTACTCCATTAAAAAACTAATTGCCGTGCCATTGGCGCCGCAGCCAAAGCAGTGATAAAACTGTTTGCTTGGCGATACCGTAAAGGATGGGGATTTTTCGTTGTGAAACGGGCAACACGCTTTGTAGTTTGCGCCAGCTTTTTTTAGCGGAACATAGCCATCAATTAAATCCACCACATCAATGCGGTTAAGGAGTTGATCAATAAAATGTTGAGGGATGCGACCAGCCATATCGTTATTCTAACCGTAATGGCTGAATGGATAACGCAAAATTTAGCTAGAGCAGGGTTAATCAATTTTTGGACGAAAGCTGATTTGTATCGTAGACTGCTCGCACACCGTTATTTAGCTACTGAAGATATGTCAATGAAACCACCTTTACTCGACCTCCCTATTAAAATTGCCGATAGTGGTTTTTACAATGGTTTCTCGCGCATTGTCGCCCTATCTTCTAAGTTTTTAGTTGGTGGTTTAATCGCATGGGCACTCCTGTTTCCAGAAGAGGCTGGTGCGATTCTTAACACCATGCAGTCATTTATTCTTAATCAATTTGCCGCATGGTATGTATTGGTCGTTGCGGCTTTTGTCATTACCTGTTTATCCCTAGCAATTTGGCCAGCGGCGGCTAAGCTCAAATTAGGTCGACCTGAGGATGAGCCTGAGTTCTCGAATTTTTCATGGTACTCAATGATGTTCAGTGCCGGTATCGGGGTTGGTATGTTGACTTGGGCAATTGCAGAACCCGTTACTCACTTTGCTAATAGCCCCGAGGTTATTAAAGGCTTGGCTACCGCAGGTGGTGCTGATAATTTGCGCAACGCTTATAAATGGTCGTTTTTAAATTGGGGGTTTAGCACTTGGTCTTGTTATGTAGTGGTGGGTCTGACCATGGCCTACTTTTCGTATCGTCGCGGCCTACCACTAACCATACGTTCCTCTTTAACACCGATCTTTGGCAAAGCGATGTCAGGCGTTTTAGGCCATATTGTAGATGTTGTAGCCGTAGTCGCTACTATCTTAGGCGCGGCGCAAGCCTTGGGTTATGGCGTGGAACAGTTTGTAGCTGGCGTGCATCGCATAGGCTTGGGTGATTGGTTGCTTAATCCTAAAGGTAGTGCCTCACCGATAGCGATTGTTATGGCGATCAGCTTAATCACTGGGGCGACCATCGCTTCGGCATTTTCTGGGGTCGGAAAAGGCATTAAATGGTTATCAAATATCAATCTATCGTTAAGCATTTTCGTGCTTTCGTTTTTTCTTATATTTGGCTCAACATGGTTTGGGCTTAAATATCTAGCCTTGGGATTGTTTGATTACCTTTCGCAATTACCGTCTTTAATGTTCACGGTGTGGACCAATGACGGAACTGAAATCGGTAATAAATTATCCGCGTGGCAAAGTGATTGGACTGTTTTCTATTACGCTTGGTGCGTGGCGTTTGCACCTTTTGTTGGTATGTTTTTAGCGCGTATTTCAAAAGGTCGGACGATTCGTGAGTTTGCCCTTGGTGCTTTGATTGTTCCGTCGCTAATGAGTTTTGTCTGGTTTACCTGGGCGGGCGGTACGGCTATCGATCTAGAACTTTCTGGCATTGCCGGTGGCGTAATTAGCGAGGCAAACAAGGGCGATAAGATTTTCGCCATGATTAGCGTGCTACTCTCACCAGCGCTAGCGCTGATCATGTCGGTGGTGATAGTCGTATTACTTATGACTTATCTGGTTACCACCGCTGACTCGGCCGTCTTAGTGATCAATACCATTAGTGCCGGTGGCCAAGAAGGTGAAAAAGCCCGTTCGCACATTTTAGTATGGGGTCTAGCTTTAGGTGGTATGGTGGCCGCGCTGATGTTAGCAGGTGGTTTAGATGCGATCAAAACATCCATGGTGGTCGGCGCCCTACCGTTTTCGGTAGTGATGGTGTTAATGGGTGTCTCTGTGATAAAAGCTATTTATCGAGACGGTCAGCGGGGTGCTGAAGAGTAGCTATTATTGGGGTATTGCTTAAGAAAGTGTTGCTTTGATTAATCCGCTGACTTTGCCCATATCGGCTTTGCCTTGTAACTGGCCTTTAAGCAATCCCATAACCTTACCCATGTCTTTCATGCTTTGTGCGCCTGTTGAAGCGATAGCGTCAGTGACAGCAGCAGCGATTTCATCATCGCTCAATTGTTCAGGTAAGTAACCTTTAAGATTATCAACGTGGACTTGTTCTTTTTCAGCAAGGTCGGGTCGGTCGCCTGCATTAAACTGGCTGATGGCGTCTTGTGATTGTTTGATTTGTTTTTGTAGAATCGCCAGTACTTCTTCGTCACCAATTTCCGTCTGGTCATCAACTTCTTTGCGTTGAATCGCGGCTCTTAGCATTCGAATAGATTCGAGCAGAGACGCATTTTTTTCCTTCATTGCTAATTTCATATCAGCAAAAATTTGATCCTTTAATGACATTGCGTATAAGGGACTTTGATTGGCCTATCTAGGATAGCCAAGCATTTTTTAGTACATACGATTTGTACGAATTCGACCGCGAGAAGCACGTTTCATTTCACGCTTTTTTGCAGCAGCGGCTTTGCGCTTGCGAACTGAGGTTGGCTTTTCGTAGAACTCACGGCTGCGCATCTCGGTGAAGATGCCGGCTTTTTCGCATGAGCGACGAAAGCGGCGCAGAATAACGTCAAATGGTTCGTCGTTTTTTACTTTAACTTGTGGCATAAGATTGAATACTTTAATTTAAAGAATGTTAAATGCTGTTCTTTCAAACAGCTGTGATGGGCAATATTACGTAATGCCAATCAGGACGCGCGATTCTAGCCGTTTAGAAAGGCTTTGTATATACTTATTGGCTCTAAAATTAGGTCTTTAAAATTAGTACCTTAACCATTTTTATTGGCAAAAAACGTTATGCGTGTGCTTGGTATTGAAACTTCCTGCGATGATACGGGCGTGGCTATTTACGATAGTCAGCAAGGCTTACTCGCGCACGCCCTGTATTCGCAGATTGAAACGCACCGAGAATACGGTGGGGTGGTACCTGAATTAGCCGCGCGTGATCATATCCGCAAGGTAGTTCCACTGGTTGATGCGGTATTGGAAAAGGCCAAATGTACCAAGCAATCGATTGACGGTGTGGCTTATACCAGCGGGCCAGGTCTGGCAGGTGCTTTATTGGCCGGCAGTGCAGTCGCCAAAGGTTTGGCCTTTGCCTGGAATGTGCCGGCGATAGGCGTACACCACATGGAAGGCCATATGTTAGCCCCTATGTTAGAAGATCGTGCGCCTGAGTTTCCTTTTGTCGCCTTGTTGGTATCAGGCGGTCATACGCTATTGGCGCAGGTAAGCGGTATTGGTGAATATAAAATCTTAGGGCAGACTCTCGATGATGCAGTGGGTGAGGCATTTGATAAAACCGCAAAAATTTTAGGTCTGG
>CAZJWW010000136.1:0-7529 GCA_964549895.1 uncultured Gammaproteobacteria bacterium | reverse complement strand
GTTCTAACAATCTGGAGTGTAGATAAAATACGTCACCAGGATAGGCTTCACGACCCGGTGGGCGGCGAAGCAATAATGAAACTTCACGATACGCCACTGCTTGTTTGGATAAATCATCATAAACAATCAACGCATCTTCGCCATTGTCTCTGAAATATTCACCCATGGTGCAACCCGCGTAAGGTGCTAAGTATTGGAGTGCGGCGGAATCAGATGCATTCGCAGCCACCACAGTGGTGTATTCTAGTGCGCCATGTTCTTCAAGCTTACGTACTACGGTTGCTACCGATGACGCTTTTTGGCCCACCGCAACATAGATGCATTTAACGCCGCTGTTTTTTTGGTTGATAATTGCGTCAATCGCTACGGCCGTCTTCCCCGTTTGGCGGTCACCAATAATAAGTTCACGTTGACCACGACCAATCGGTACCATGGCATCAATTGATTTAAATCCTGTTTCTAAAGGTTGGTCTACACCTTGGCGTTCAATAACGCCTGGAGCAACCTTTTCAATCGGAGCTGTCTCAGTAGTTTCCAAGGCGCCTTTGCCGTCGATGGGGTTGCCCAGAGTATCAACAACGCGGCCTAACAAAGCGGGACCAATAGGGACTTCTAAAATTCTACCAGTACATTTTACCGTGTCGCCTTCAGAAATATTTTTGTAATTACCCATGATCACCGCACCCACTGAGTCTTGCTCAAGATTTAGTGCTAAACCATAAAGGTCACCAGGAAACTCCAACATCTCGCCTTGCATAGCTTCGGTTAGACCGTGGATACGAGCAATGCCGTCGGTCAAGCTGACGACCGTGCCTTCGGTACGAGATTCAGCAGATGCTTCAAAATTTTTAATCCTGTCTTTGATCAGATTGCTGATTTCAGATGGGTTCAATTGCGTTGTCATGACTTTAAGTCCTCAAACTATTAATTCGCTACGTGATGTTATTTACTATCACACTAATTTTTTACTATTACCTTAAGAGCTTTTAGCTGTAGTTGCTATAGTAAGTTGCAAAGCAAATTACCTTAAAAGAGCCGTGGTTAACTTCTCTATACGCCCTTTTGCCGAGCCATCAATAACCAGATCACCCGCTTTGATAATGGCACCACCAACAAGACTAGCGTCTATTGTTTCTTCAAGCTCTACCTTCATGCCAAGACGTGCTTCAAGCGCAGAACTGAGTGATGATTTCTGATCTTCCGTTAAAGCCATCGCACTGCGTACTTTTGCATTTATTGTCGCTTTGGCTTTAGCGACTAAATCACCATACTGCTGACCGATGTCGGGCAAGACATCAAGACGGTCGTTTTGCACCAACAAATTAATTAAGTTAGTGCCGCCATCAGGCAGTGACTCTTTTGCAAGATCAACCAACAAATCAGAAATTCTGGAATCACTGACACGCGGGTCATTGACCATGGCGCTAAATGATTCGTCATTGCTGATCACGGTTAAATTATCTAACGCAGAAGTCCAAGCCTCAAAAGAGCCTGTTTCCTGTGCGAGATCAAACACCGCTTTGGCGTAAGGTCGAGCAATGGATGCGTTATCTGCCATTTCTTCTTACCTGTTTGGTTCTCTAAATAGAAGCGTTAGCTCGCTTTCAATTGTTTAACAAGATCCTCAATCAAATCAGCATGCGCTGATTCATCAATCTCTTTGTCAACAATTTTACTCGCTGCGGCCACCGCAATTGATGACACCTGACCTCGCAATGCTTCGCGAGCGGTGTGCACGTCTTGCTCTACCTCTGCTTGAGCAGATGCGACAATGCGCTCTTTCTCAGAGGTGGCGGCGGTTTTAGCTTCTTCCACTACGGCGTTGCCTCGTTTTTCAGCACTGGCGACAATATCAGCAGCCTGTGATTTAGCATCGCTAATCATCTGGGCGGCTTCTTTCTCTGCCACTTCTTGCGCTTGTTGGCCTTGTTCGGCCGCGGCTAAACCGTCTGCAATTTGGGTTTGGCGTTCTTGCATGGCATTTACCATGGGCGGCCAAACATACTTTTTACAGAACCAAACAAACAAAAAGAACGAGATGGTTTGACCAATCAGAGTGGCATTAATATTCATCGTTTCGTTCCTCGTTTATTTACTTAGTTAACGGTGACTAGTTGGCTAGCAAGGCTTGCAAGCCAGCCGGATCAACCAAACCAGAAGCAAATAAGAAATACAGTGCGATGGCGACAGCGATAATTGGAATCGCATCAATCAAACCCGCTAACAAGAACATTTTAGTTTGCAGTGAGTTGGCCATTTCTGGCTGACGTGCGACACCTTCAAGAAAACGACCACCCATTAAGCCAATGCCGATAGCGGCGCCTACTGCTGCTAAACCTAACATAATGCCTACGGCAATTGCGGTCATACCTACGATAGTTTCCATTTGGAACTCCTATTTTAAAAACAAAAATTGAAAATTGAAAAACGATTAATGATGTTCGTGCGCTTGTGATAAATACACAATCGTTAACATCATGAAAATATAAGCCTGTAGTGTAATTACCAGAATATGGAAAATCGCCCAGCCAAGCTGTGCAAAACCACCGAGCACGCCTAAGCCCAAACCAGCGCTGTACATCATGGCAATTAAGATAAAGATTAATTCGCCAGCATACATATTACCGAACAAACGCAAACCTAGGGAAAGCGGTTTCGCCAATAGCCCTACTAGCTCTAAAACCAGATTGAAGGGAATCATATATTTACCAAACGGCTGTAAGGACAGCTCTTTAGCAAATTCAACTGGCCCCTTAACTTTAAGGCTGTAATAAATGATCATAATGAAGACTGCCAAGGCCGTGCCTAAAGCCACGTTTACGTCGGTCGATGGAACAATCTTCATATATTCAACACCTAACAACTTGGCTAGCTCAGGAATCCAATCTACTGGAATCAAATCCATTAAGTTCATAAAAAACACCCAAACGAAGATGGTCAACGCCATGGGTGCTATCCATACATTTTTAGCCTGTTTAGTAAATGTGCTGTCTTTGCTGTCACTGGCCATATCAAACAAGGACTCTATGAAGCACTGTATCTTGGAAGGGTTTTCTGCACTAAAGCCCTTGGCGATGCTGCGAAAAATCAGAAACATAATAAGGCCTAGACCTAATGACCAAACCATACTGTCAACATGAATAGCCATAAAGCCCATGCTGGCAGCTTCTTCTGCACCATGCGCAAAGCCCCAATGGCCATCAGGGAATTTTCCGTAAGTTAGATTGGTCAGGTGGTGGTTAATATAACCTGCGCCTGTTAGTTCACCATTTTCAGATGCCATTTTTTTGTTCCTTCTTATATTCCTAAGAAATAAGGATTTTACAAATTTAAATTTTTAATTCTTTCCTGACTCTTTAAGTGTCTTTTATCAATAAAAAGAGCCAGTTTATAATTATCGCTGCAAGTAGGTAGGCAATGATAAACGGTAACATTGATACTTTTATAACGATAATACATATAGCCATCATTGCTAAAGTAAATAGTACTTTTAGCGCTACGCTGAAGTAAAAACGAACCAGCATTTCTTCGGCGGCAGCAGTTTGTTTCGTGGTAAACAATCGGCCTGCAAAAAAAACACTCGCTAGTACGGCGATCAATCCACCAAACAGAGCGGAGAGCGCTTCACGCGTATCAAAACAGTAGAACATCACTAAACTAAAAAAAGCTGTACCTACTAATTGTAAAAGGGCTAATTTTAGAACCGCACCGGGTTTGGATTTAGACTCAAACTGTGGCTTGGATTTATTCATAAAAAGCACGTTTTTACTGCTCGCGGAGTATAAATGTTAGTGCTTTGAATCGCAATGCTTGTAGAGATTTTTTGTCCTGCAACTTTAGTCTAATCTTTCATAATGAAATTCCTTGGCTTCTCACAGATTGTTGTGCGGTTGTGAATTAAACGCTGGCGCTAGGCACTTAAGTTGTCTACTCTTGACTCAATTGTAACGGCAAAGAGCCGTATGACTCGAAAATCGCGCTTACCAGAAAGAAGACTTCCTAACATTCATGTCTATCTTAATCCGCACATACAGAAATGGGTATTAATACAATGAGTCTGCGCGTTTGGTTGCACTAGGGCTAAAACCCGTGAACGAATTGCTAAAGAACGACGACTTCGACACCTACCTCGCTCATGAGCGCGCTAAGCATGCTCACGAGCATGCATTGATATCATTCCTATCTGAAGTTGGCGTTGCGTGCTTAACCGTTGGCCTTATCTGGCGCATGTTCTCACACACAGCGCTACTGGTGTGGCTGGGTGGTGCTGTCGCGGTGTCGGTATTGGCCTTGTGGACACATAAGACCCTAATACCAACTAACTTAAGCTATACACCTACGAAGTGGCGGTGGGCTACTACCATCACCTCGATGCTCGTTGGCTTGATTTGGGGAATAGTATCAGTACTATTTTTTGCGCCAGATAATAGTACCTATTTAGTTTTTATGCTCGCAATTTATACTGGCTACATATCCGGAGCACAGGCTGTTACCTTTACCTTTCAACCCA
The DNA here is from genome assembly GCA_964549895.1 of uncultured Gammaproteobacteria bacterium. Classification (GTDB taxonomy): domain Bacteria; phylum Pseudomonadota; class Gammaproteobacteria; order Arenicellales; family Arenicellaceae; genus Arenicella. Next base: position 3,019 of record CAZJWW010000136.1, on the reverse strand, counting down.
GTTTTATTGGGTTTACGCTGGGTATTTCTACCCCGTTTATAGGCCGTATGTTTTATGAGGGGGGCGAGCTCTATACTTCCGTTGGAGTACTATGCGTTTTCTATATATCAACATTAATCTATGTCTCTAACAACACTAATAAACTTTTTATTAAATCGGTTAGGGCGCAATATAAAAACGACAGATTAGTTAATGATTTAGCTAAGGAAAAATTGATGACTGAGCAAGCAATGGCGGCTAAAGATCGATTTCTGGCGTCGGCTAGCCACGATTTACGTCAGCCTCTAAACGCTATTAGTTTGTTTGTCGATGCGCTTCATCCATTACAGACTAAAAAATTAGGTAATGAGATCGTTGATAAAATTCGTCAATCACTGAAGGGCTTAAACGGTATGTTGCATAGCTTGTTGGACATCTCTCGATTGGATGCCGAAGCAGTGAAAAACGAGCCCAAACATATCTCACTTAATACACTGATAATGCAATTGTGTGATGAATACCAGGAAAAAGCCGCACACCTAAGAATAAGCTGTCACATAGCTCCAGATACCATCGTCTTGGCCGACCCAACGATACTGTATCGAATTATACGAAATCTAATCGATAACGCGGTCAAGTATACCCCTCAAGGAGAGATCACTATACGAAGCAAAATCTCGAGCCCGCATGTTCTTAATCTTTGCATTGAGGATACTGGTGTGGGTATTCCGAGCGATAAAATTTCAACCATTTTTGATGAATTTGAACAATTAAACAACCCAGAACGAAATCGCAAAAAGGGCCTAGGTCTTGGCCTAGCCATCGTAAAACGCCTATGCAAGATTGCGGGCATCGATATTAGTGTTGAGTCAACCGTTGGAAAAGGCACTGCCGTTTTTCTTAGGCTAAATACTGTAAGCCCGCTCGCGGGCTTGCAAGAGCCAGAAATACCATTAACTAACTTGAATGGTAGACACGTAGTCGTTATTGATGACGAGGTAGACATTCTAATCGGTATGCAACATCTGCTCAGTAACTGGGGTTGCAAAGTAACCATTAGTGAATCCCCTACACAGGCCTTAGAGTTACTTAACAATCAAACGCAGGTACCAGATTTGATAATCAGTGATCTTCGCCTGCGAAAAAATGAACAAGGTACAGATCTGATCGACGCCATACGCCACGAATACAATAAAGAAATACCCGCAATATTAGTAACTGGCGATACCGCGCCTAAACGCATAACTCAAATTAAAGACAGTGGCTTAACGGTACTCTATAAACCGATAGAGCCCGATGAATTAAAATTACAAATAGGATTGTTATTGAAACATGATTGAGCACAGATGTAATCCAAAGATAGTTATCAAGCACCTATTGATACAACACCTAAGAAAGCCCAGAGCTAACCGCGTTAAAAATTGAGTAAAAATATCTCGACAATGCCCAGCTATTCATCCAATTAGTTGTACAAGTGTCAATTATAGTTTATAATTACGTCATTAAGGAGTCGGAGTAAATGGGAAGGCTTCATTCAACAGGGATGTTGTTTTTATTTTCTCTGCCCGATAATTTGGGGTGAGATAAAGCATCTAATTTAGAAAATAATTATTGGCGGGTAACCAAGCTAGGGTGAAACTGGGTGATGGAGTGCTAATCTAGCCTTCATCACCCATCAATTTAGCGAGCACCGAGGTAATGAAAGATTTTATGCCTTTACTAGACTCTAAATTATTTGTTGAATTTAGAATATTGCTATTAGATGGAACCCCGTTGATTAATTCTAAGATACGCATATACGCTCCTTTGGTTTCTCCTGCAGACCCTGGTACGGGGCTGAAATCCCTGATCAGCGCACCACGACCTTTACCCACATTGACGTAATAATCATCATAAAAATGACTGCGGTCTGAACGATTAAATTGCGCAATTATATTTTCTCTACCCGGCGTGCCAGAAATTCGTCGTTCGGTCTTGGTGTTTATATTTGCAACAATATTGTTTTCTTGAACGCTATCACTGGGAACCAAAATTAGTGAGGCGGTATTCGAATTAGTTCCATAGTCGCCGCCTGCAGGATGCAACACCGTATTGTAACGAGCAACAATCCCTGAACTGGGAGCGCCACTTCTTGGGCTAGAAACTGAAATTCCATGTATTGATGGAACGTGAATCACATTGTTTTCAAATGTTAGATTGGTGTATGTAGCGCCATCGAAAACTAAGCCTTGAAAAATCTGTTCAGAACCAGCTAAAGCAACGTTACCGATGAAACGACTATTACTAATCTGGCCTTGCCCTTGTACAAAATCCGCTTGCTCAGACGGCGAAGAATAGATATTCGAAGCACCGGTATTATTGAAGAAATCAATATTATTGGCTCGTCCGAGTTTAAAACAATCCGCGGCCATCCAATCGCAACCATTATCCATAATGAGTGATTTTTCAATATTAAAAAATGCATAGCCGCTATCTTGAATGTCTTGGACGTCATTGTTTTGAACAATCACGCTTTTCACATCATGCATGGCAAAGCCTTGCGCACGAAGCTCTGGCAAATACCCATTGGCGTAAATCCCATAAAGTGTACTCACTTGCGAGTAATGCGGATTGTCACGTTCAAAGCGGGTGAGTCCAGACACTTGTGAATTCAGTACTTTAATATGGTGGCTGCCGTTGAAAATACCGATTCCTTCACGGCCTTGCGCAACCACTTTGATTCCGTCAAGGCTAATGTACGAAGAATCGATTATGTGGAAGCCACTAAATTGTGCTGGATTCGTTTTATCTGCCGAAGCGATAGTGACGTATTTACCGAAATCTCGACCAGTAACTCTAAATTCGTTCGAGTCTGGAACATTACCGCTGTACTCTCCAGCGGCAAGGAGAATAACGTCGCCGCCATTAGCATCAGCCAATGCGTCTTCAAGCTGATCGCTTGAATTTACGTTAATGGTTGCACCAAACGCGATTCCAATTGAGGTAAAAACTAAAGAAATTCTCAGTGAGTGTTTCAGCCATTTTTGTATGTTTTTCATAC
>CAZJWW010000135.1:0-7534 GCA_964549895.1 uncultured Gammaproteobacteria bacterium | reverse complement strand
TCGTAGTTGATATCAGCGAGAAATCATTGAGGGTAGAGTGGGGCTAACTCATCCGCAGAATTAACCGTCGCTTTTTTTTGACGAACAAGCCTATTTTTAAACTCATTTAGAGCAACGCCCAATTCGGCAAGGTTGACTTCTTTACCACCTTTGTACAGAAATTCGTCGAGATGCTGCAGGTGCGGTTTTAGTTCTTTGGCATCTTCAGAATCGTTTAGTGCCTGTAAGGAGGTAATGCTCCGATCATTCATTGCAACGCCGAACCAACTTACAATAGCTTTGCGAACCGACATAGCATCGCCTGACTTTAGTGCGGATTCAAGTTCTCGCCAGCTCGATGAATCACTCGGTTTAGTGGTGCTGGATAGAGCGCTTTTTGGCTTCGTGTTTCTCAATTTGAACAGCATGATAAATTGTATTGCTGTTACCAAAGCGAGGAAAAGCGTTGCTAGCTTCCAAAAATCAGATGATGTTTGAGTTTTAATATTGTCTTGAGCTACAACTTGAGTTGTGTCGATTTTTGTTGAGCTACTATTAAAATCAGAAGCCACCTCAGAGTTGGCAGCCACGACTAGCGTTTCAGCAGGTAATATTGCGACTTCCCAACGACCGGCTTTAACATTCCACCAATCAAGGCGTTTTTCTGGAAGCGTGATGGTACCGCTTTGTGAAGGAACAATGGCTTCCGATTCAGTACGTATACCGACATAGCCTTTATCGGTTCTTCGACTTTCAATTTGAGGTTGATCTGAATACGTTGCGTAACTGGTCGCTGCAGTATTGGTATCTAAAGGAGGTATGGCGCTCGCGAGTTGTCCAGTTGCAATTATACTGATCGTGCGTGTTAAGGGTTCGCCCACTTTAGCTTGTGTTTTGTCAGCCGACCATTGAGAGCTCATGATCACGTTATTGGCCGGAAACCAAGTAGTGCCAGGTTTATCTTCTTTCGGTTTCACCGTGATATCCAACGGTTGAGTACGTGCGATCACTCTTTTTCCTTGGCCCCGACGATCAAAAAAGCTTCGGGTGCCGCCTTCTACACCGTTAAACGTAAGAGCTGGGATCGTTAAGGTGCCCGGTTCATTTGCGAACAAGGCATAGGACAAAACAATGACTTGCCGTGTTACGCCATTATCACTGCGCTGAAAACTTTGTTGGTCAAGTAAATCAATTTGGGCATTATCTAGATTAATTTGTGCACCGGTTAAATCGCGCACGGCGGCGCTGGCAGACAATTCAAATTCAATGAGCAGTTGTTGACCAAGATAAATGGTGTCGCTGTCAGCACTGATAAGTACGCTTAGTGGTACATCGTTTGCGACGCCAGCGGTCGAGTCCGTGACTTCAATTACGATGGCACTGCTAGAGCTATTTCCTACGGTGAACGATGGAATAATAAGTTTACCGAGTCGTTTCGGCACTAAAATAATTTCCCAAGTAGTATTCGCGATAGTTTCAGTTTGGCCGTTACGAATACTGATGCTGCTGGTGCTTTGTGGCCTATTAGAAACAATTTCAAAGCCTGCGCTGAGCGAACGTAAATCTAATGCAGACGATTCTATTTGCTCATCAAATGTCACTGTTAGGGTAATCGTTTCATTGATACCAATCTGGTTCCGATCAACTTGACTCGACAGAGTTGCAGCGAATAACTGAGTTACGGTGACAGCATTGATCAATAGAATTAGCCAAAATTTAAGCACGAAGGATTGCATAACTAGTATCGGGTTTCAGTATTGTTGTTTTCGGGTCTATTTGAGCGCCGCAGCTCGTTTTGACGCTGTTGCGCCTGATATTGGAACTTATTTCTAAGTAGACGACCAGGATCGTCTTTGATCGTGCGCAACCATTGTTCACTGGTATCTTTTAACGGTTCGTCAGTCTCTTCCGCAGCTTGAGCCTGCGCTTCTGCCTGTTGTTGTTCTTCGGATTCTTGTTGTTCGGGTTCTTGCTGGGCTTGTTCTTGTTCCGCTTCTTCTGATTCATCTTGTTCTTCAGAATCACTTTGCTGCTCTTCAGAATCGCTCGGTTCTTGTTCAGAATTATCTTGCTGTTGAGAATCCGCTTGTTCCGAATCAGATTTTTCAGAATTAGAGTTCTCAGAGTCGTCAGATTGTTGATTAGATTCTTGTTTATCCTGCTGTTGTTGTTCTTCTTGGTCTTGGTTCTGATCGCCGTCTTGATTTTGCTGCTGTTCTTGCTGTTGCTTTAACAGTTCTTCAATTATTTTTTTATTATGGGCGGCATCAGCAAAGTCAGCATCTTGTTCCAATACTTTTTCGTAGCTCTCTAGTGCGCCTTGTAGATCACCACTATAGGCCTGAGCGTTGCCTTTGTTGTATAAATTATCTAAGCCTTCGCTGTTTGAAAACTGTTCTATCGCTTGCTTATAATTATTTGCTTTGTAATTTGCGGCACCAGCCAGGTCTTGACGTTTAAATTTTTCTGCTGCTCGTGCGTATTCTTGTTTGTTCAATAGATCCTGAGCTTGTTGATCTGGGGTTCGCCATAAGTTGTCCCATGAAAGCCTTTCCCAGGAGGGCTTATCTAAAGAGCGCTCATTCAATGATTGTGCTTCAGAATCAATCGGCACAATAAACATAATCGGTAGTATATAAATAAGGCCTTTGCGAAAACAAAAAGCTGCGAATGGTAGAATTAATAAGACCAACCAATGCCCCATGTCTTCCCAACTATCATAAAACACGCTTTGCGATTCTTCTTGCTCGCTATTTTCGCCAGCTTCAAATCCATCTTGTAACAAACGCTGGATATCAGAGTTATCGTTCGACAAACTCGCAAATTGGCCGCTGTGTGACTCAGCCAAATCACTCAGTTCGGCGTTATTGACACCCGCTAATATGATTTCTCCGTTGGAGCCGCGTAAGAAGCCACCTTTCTGTTGTGGAATAGGGGCTGGCTGAGTACCGCCAACACCTAATATAGAGAGCTTGTTAGGCGCGCTGCTTACAGGACCAAGAGCCGATTTTAATTGTTGTTTGATCGCATCTTGAGCATCCGCAGTGATGCCATCGGTAATCAATAAAATATCACCGTTGGACGCTTGTGCATCACTTAATAGTTGCTGGGCGAGTGCTACCGCTTGCTCGGCATTGCTGCCTTGGCTTGGCATAATACTCGGGTGCAATGCTGTCAATAAGGATTCGATGGTTCTTGGGTCATCCGTTAAGGGGCTTACCGTATGTGCGTCACCCGCGTAGGCAATTAGAGCCACTTGGCCATCACCTTGTTCGCGCAAAATATCTATTAGTTTAAATTTTGCACGGGTTAATCGATCGGGATTTAAATCTTGAGCCAACATTGATGGCGATAAATCCAATGCAATCACTAGTGCCTTTTGGTTTTGTAATGTCGGTAGAGAAGTCTTTACCCAAGTTGGTCCTGCGATTGAAATAACCGCGACGGCCCAAGCGATGAGTAGTAACCAGCGCCAGCGATTTGATGCTGTACTCTGATCTAGTTGCAATGCCGTTAACATTTCTTTGGATATAACATTTTCCCAATGATTATTTTTTAAAAGCTCTTTGCCGAACAACCAGATTATAAATAACACCGGCATGACTAATAATAACCACGGACGTATAAAATGAAACTGACCAATATCCATGTTCATCTCGATAACCGACCTAGGCTGATAACCAATAGTGCACTTAACAGCAAGGCGACCCCCATCGGCCAATGGGTAAGGCTGCGAGTTGGTCTAAAGGTTTGTTCTTCTGGAATAGGTTCTAATTTGTCTAACTCTTGATAGATCGCTTGCAGCTCGTCGGGGTTACGTGCACGAAAATACTGACCACCGGTTTTGCTGGCAATGGCAGTAAGCGTTTTCTCATCCAAATCGGAAGACGGATTAACGCGTTGCTGCCGACCGAAGAAATCGGTGGTGATTTTACTATCAGCACCGACCCCAATAGTGTGGATGCGAATTTGCGCTTCTGCCGCTATATCGGCGGCTTTTAACGGGTCTGTTCCAGCTGTATTAGCGCCATCCGTTAGCAGGATTAGCACGCGACTGTCGGCGGGGCGATCACGGAGTTTTTTAATTGCTAAGCCAATGCTATCGCCAATCGCCGTGGCACTGCCTGCGAAACCGAGCTGAGCTTCCTGTAACTGTTGGTTAACGGTTTGGCTGTCGTAGGTAAGCGGTGTTTGCAAATAGCCTTGCTCACCAAATAAAATTAGTCCGAGTCGATCTCCCGCGCGTTGCACCACAAACTCTCCGACTACGGCTTTTACGGCGGTAATACGCGGTATGTATCCACCACGCGCTTGCATATCTCGTTCCTTCATTGATCCAGAGATATCGACCGCTAGCATCAAGTCACGACGTTCTTGTGGCAAGCTAACTGGATCACCAATCCAAGTAGGTCTGGCGGCGGCGGTTACCAGAAAAACCCAAGTTAGTAGAGCTAAGATGGCCAGTAACCAAATGGATTTTCCCGCGCCATCCGTAGTTTCGCTTAATTGCTCGAGAGACTTATAGAAGGGCACCCGCACCGCGCCGAGCGCTGATTCGCGCGCGGGTATTAACCACCTAATAAGTATGGGCAGCGGCAGTATCACAAACAGGTAGGGCCATTGCCAGCTAAGCATTATCTACTCCAGGTATACCTTCACCTATGCGCGGTTCGCGCGAGTGGGATTTAAACCAGTCAAGCAATTGATGATGCAGCGCTTTTATATCCGTTTGCGGTTCGGCTTGATAGCATTCTTGTGTCAGCGCCGTAATGGCCGATTCAGGTAGCGCTGTTTTAGCATGACTGTTTAATACGGCGCCCCAATCGGAACCGGTACTGCTGGCAATGGCTACGTTTTGATTAACATGCAAAATCGATCGCTTTAACAATGCGTTCGCACTTTGCAAGTATTGCCGACTATCAGCGTTTTCTTGCCATTGTTCAAAACTACCTTGTAAGCCGATTTCTGCCGTATTTCGATAGCGATTAACGCGACGGTGTCGTAGCCATTTTAGCAGCAAAAAAACCGTTAGTAGGGCACCGATAGTCAATAGTATCCACCAGCCTATGGCTAACGGCCACCATCCAACGGCAACGGGGTCGTGAATATCACGAAGATTTTCTAAAGCTTGTTGAAGCTGTTCAGGATTCATAGTTAGTCAACAACCTTAGCTGAATAACATGGTTAATACATCGCGGGCAGATTGCTGTGTGCTAACTTTAGCAAATCGCGCACGCGACCTAAGTACTGCATTATTGAGCAATTGGTGGCGTTCCTCTAATTGTTGTTGATAGGCTTCTTTTAATTTATTACCCAAACGGATAGTGCGTTTGTTTTCACCATCGCTAATAGGCACCCGACCTAACACCGGTAGTTCATTTTCTAAATCATCTACCACTTGAAATAAGGTTAGGTCAGTGTGCTTACCTAGGTTACTAAGTTGCTTGGCTGCTTCTTCATCAAAATCATTGAAATCGCTGATAATGAACACGGCAGTACCTGGGCGCGCGATGCGCCGGCATTCTTCTAGACTATCGGCAATAGTGATGATGGGCGCCGTTGTAGACTGCTTAAATGCGTTGGGTAATTCGTGGTTGAGTTCATTGAGATCGTGGATTAGTTTTAATACCGCTTGCTTATTGCGTCGCGCTCGGCTATCACTCTCCCGTAACTGCCCTACAACTTGACCGCCAACGCGGTCGCTACCGGCTAACGCAGCCCAGGCCAGACCGCTGGCCAATTCGGCGGCGAGCACCGATTTAAACTGTTTTTCAGAGCCAAAATATAAACTGCTGCGTTGATCGACAAGGATGTGTACTGGCCGCTCGCGTTCCTCGCAAAAGAGTTTGGTATGAGTTTTGCCGGTACGCGCAGAAACTCGCCAATCGATGGTGCGAATGTCATCACCAGGTTGATAGCGTCGAACTTCCTCAAATTCCATTCCACGGCCACGAAAGCGTGAACGGGTTTCGCCAAGTAACATGCTGCGAGCGGCTTGATTCGAGAACAAATTGAGCTTCTGCGCCCAATGGCGAGAGCGTAATAAGCGTGCTAAGTCAGTCACAATGCCGTGCTTTTGTAAGGTGCTTTGCTGGGCGCTGATATTGCTTGAACGATTAAGGGTTTGCGTGGCCATCGATGTCATTGGATTTTAAACGGGTGTTGAGCGACTGAGGTGCTGTACACCGAGCTAGGCCACAGGTACCCGATCAAGAAGTTCACTTATAGCCGTATTTACTTTTAAACCGTCGGCTTCAGCTTCGTAACTTAATATCAATCTGTGTCGCAGACAATCATGCGCTACCGCTTGTACATCATCAGGCGATACAAAGTCACGTTGGTTTAACCATGCATGGGCACGCGCGCAACGATCTAGCGCTATGGTGGCTCTTGGGCTGGCACCGTATTCAATCCAACCAGACAAACTTTCACTGTATTTTTCAGGGTTGCGGGTCGCTAGTACAAGTTGCACTAGGTATTCGTCCACCGAATCGGCCATATGTATTTGCATGACTTCTTTGCGAGCTGCAAAAATAGCTTCCTGACTAATTTCGGTTTCAGGTGCAATAGCTTGTTCAGCTAAGGCTTCGCCGCGCGCAAGAGCAAGAATCTGTTTTTCCGAGTTGGTATCTGGATAGCCAATTTGAATATGCATTAGAAAACGATCCAACTGCGCCTCAGGTAAGGGATAAGTCCCTTCTTGCTCAATTGGGTTCTGGGTAGCCATTACTAAGAACAGCTGCGGTAAATCCATGGTTTCACGACCAACACTGACTTGGCGCTCTGCCATGGCTTCAAGCAATGCCGATTGCACTTTAGCAGGTGCCCGGTTTATTTCGTCAGCCAAAACCAAATTATGGAAGATAGGCCCTTGTTGAAAATGGAAGGTGCCCGTCTCCGGTCGATAAATTTCGGTGCCAGTAATATCGGAGGGTAATAAGTCGGGGGTAAATTGAATTCGTTGAAAATGCCCTTCAATACCGTCTGATAGTGTTTTAATAGCTTTGGTTTTAGCCAGGCCAGGTGCGCCTTCGACGAGCAAATGACCATCAGCAAGTAGAGCTATCAATAAACGTTCGACCAGCATCGCCTGACCAACAATTTGACTGGATAGCCATTGGCGTAGTGTTTCAAATGAGGAATGCAAACCTATTCTCCTAAAGGGTTAATTTGTGTTATTCGCTACTGTGGATTTTAACCGCATTGGCTCCATTAAATGAAGGTTGTGACACGGTTTTTCACTTAAAAATTAGGCAAAACAGAATAGGAATATATATAGGGTTAACTAAGGCATTCTTTAAATGTTTGCAGGCATAAAAAAACCTTCGCTGGCATGCCAGCGAAGGTTTTCTAAGCTTTTGTAAAAAGTGATCGTTCTACAGAAGAACGATATTTTCAGCTTGTGGGCCTTTGTCGCCTTGTTTTACTTCGAACTCTACTTTAGCGCCTTCGGCTAGAGTTTTGAATCCAGCACCAGAGATCGCACTGTAATGTGCAAAAACGTCTGGGCCGCCTTCTTGTTCGATAAAGCCGAAGCCTTTAGTTTCGTTGAACC
>CAZJWW010000134.1:0-7544 GCA_964549895.1 uncultured Gammaproteobacteria bacterium | reverse complement strand
TAATGTTTCGACAAATATTCAATTAGCCGTTCAGGGTCATCACTAATAATCCCGTCAACTCCTAAGTTGATTAACTGCTGCCAACTTTCCTCAGAATTGGCGGTCCAGGGAATAACCCTTAGCCCGGCAGCTTGCATTGCATTGACTGAGTCTTGATCGATTATTTTGTAATACGGCGAGACAATATCAGCCTTCGCGTCTGTAGCGGCTTTAACCCAGTCATCAGGCGCGCGCTCAAACAGCGCTGAGAGTTGAATTGCTGGTTGTAATTGCTTAGCGGCTTGTAATGTACGGTGATCAAACGATTGTATGGTTACTCTATCTTCGACATTGTGTTTTTCTACCTGCGCCAAAATTAGTTCCACAAAACGTTTTGGTTCTGGCTGCGCTTGTGGATACTTTGGGTTGCTCTTAGTCTCAATATTGAAAAGCATCTCTTTAGCATTTGCCAAAGGTGAATCACTTACTAATTGAAAAACCTCATCTAAGGTCGGTATTTGGCTTAGTGGCAGCAGTGTTTGTTCGGGAAATCTTGGGTTGGGTTTTGCGCCACAGTCAATGGCCTTAACTTCGTCCAAGGTCATTTCGTGTAACCATTTAGAGTGTTCTATTTGACTGCCATCAAGATATTGGCAAATGGTGTGATTGATCTTCTGATCATGACTTACCACTACGACTTCGTCCGCGGTCACGCCTAAATCAAACTCCAATGTATCAACACCAACTTGCATGGCATATTCAAATGCGCTTAAGGTATTTTCAGGTAACACACTGCGCGCACCACGATGTCCCTGAACTTCAATTTTTTGATTCATTATTGATGGTGTCTCGGCTGCATGACTATTACAGACGTAAAGCATCATCGATAATAGCGAGAGATGTAGGATATTCTTCAAACAGTAAACATTTGCTGATTCATGTGTCTAAATTATCACACATCTCCTCAATTGTTTAAAATGCGTGATTAAATTTAGATTTCGTTGATTAAGTAAAGCTGTTACTGTTCTTGCATAATTCAACTGTAATTTTAATTTACATCGGTTTAATAAGGTGGATTAAAGCACACATGCTGTAATCCGACCAAAGATGCGGATGATGCATTCCCGAATGATCCAACTAATGGCCTTGGCGTTCAAAATGGTATTGCGTGCTTTGAGCCAGATTTTGATAGCACTACTGAGCAAGGTGTATTCTTGCGGAGAGATTGCCCATCAGGTCAATGGCAGGTCAGATTGTCGAATGGCGGCGTTTCTGGCGGTACTCGGGCGATCGGTAATGTTACAAGCGATACAGGCTTTAGTAGCACAGGAGAATTTAGTTTGGAGGCCAATGCCATTTTTGATTTTATTACTGACCCAACTATGATTGACTACAACATTCGTGTATTCAACGCAGCAGTAGATGGGTTTAATTTTATACCAAATACTACTGATGCATGTTTTGTTCTTGAAGGTGATATTCCCGTATTCCTTGGGCAGACTAGAGTTCTGGTTGATTCGCCAATTAATCTAGAAACATTTGAAAGTTGTGATCTTCCTGTTGCTCCTGTTGAACCAGAGCAGTGTGCTGAACTTACTTTTGATAGAGATACCGAACCTGGCATATTCTTGTGGCAAGATTGCACAGTAGGCGGTACAGAGGACGTTTGGAACATGACGATTAGCGGTGGCGGTTTACCATTCTTACCGTATCAAGGCGCATTAACCTCTACAAACTTAGTCACTGCGACCGGTGATCAGTTAGAAGCTAATGACACATTAAATATAGGCAGCAATGGTTTTGACTTCATTTTAAATGTAGCAAATCGAGCACTCGACGCCGTTGATTTTACGATTCCAATGGGCGGCCAAACCTGTTTTGACGCTCAGCAGCTTCCAGCGGGAGCACAAGTGTTTGTTGGTCGTAATAGGGTTACGTCAACAGGTCCCTTTAATTTGGAAGATCTCGGAGTCTGTTTGTAATCTGCTGACTGTCGGTGTGGTGGCCAGGTCACTTAAGGTTACTGAGGTGCGCTTAGTAAGTTCGTCAATGTAAAACCAATAGCTCCGCTGCTGTTCGCGATGGTGGTATTGGTTGTATTTGCAGAGTTGTAGTATGGTTTAAATCCTTTAAACATCAAATGTAAATTCCGTGAGTAAGCAACTTTATCCGAGCATTTCGCCTTATCAAGAAGGCATGTTGAGTGTGACCGACTTGCATACCCTTCATTACGAGCAAAGCGGTAACCCAGATGGTTTCCCTGTTGTGGTTTTGCATGGCGGTCCTGGCGGCGGTTTGTCGGGTTCGTATCGACGTTATTTTAACCCCAAGCGGTGGCGCATAATACAATTCTCACAACGCGGCTGTGGACAAAGTACGCCTTTCGCTGAATTGCGTGAAAATACCACTTGGGATCTCGTGGCGGATATTGAAAAATTACGAGATCATCTCGGTGTTACTAGCTGGGCTGTCTTTGGCGGAAGCTGGGGTTCCACTCTTAGCCTTACGTATGCACAAACACACCCAGAGAACGTAGAAGCATTGTTCTTACGCGGTATCTTTTTACTTAGAAAAAAGGAGATTGATTGGTTCTATCAATCGGGGTGCAGCAAAATTTACCCGGATGCGTGGCAACATTATATAGCACCTATACCCGAGTTGGAGCGTGATGATTTGGTGGCTGCGTACCATAAACGTCTTATCTCAGAAGACAGCAATGTTCGGAAAGAGGCGGCACGTGCTTGGTCAGTTTGGGAAGCGAGCACCTCTAAGCTGATACAAAATCAAAATCTAATGGATTCTTTTGGCCACGATGAATTCGCCGAGGCATTTGCCAGAATAGAAAGCCACTATTTTGTTAACAAGGGATTTTTTGAAAACGAAAATCAATTGATTGACAACGTAGGCATTATTCGACACATCCCCGCCGTAATAGTTCAAGGCCGTTACGATGTTGTCTGTCCGCCGGAATCAGCTTGGGAGTTATCACAAGCTTGGCCGGAGGCCCGTTTGGAAATCGTGCAAGACGCTGGACACTCTGTTTCTGAAACAGGCATTGTTAGAGCTTTGGTGAGCGCAACCGATGACTTTGTAATTTGATACTTTTTATCTTTGAGGAGCCGTTGCATCAGTGAGAAATCTTGAGCTCGTGCTCACAAAAACGGTATTGTCAGACTAGGTTTTGTTCGATAATTGTTTGACGATGACTAATCCACACTTGTAGCCAAAGTATTAACCGTTTTTAACTAATCGAATAGACACCGCTTTAGAAAAAACGCTACTATACAAACTCGGGTAGGGTTTCAGCGCTAATTTACCAGCGATGTTTTTAAACAGCGACCGTCTTAATTTATGGATTATTTGTAATAAATAGTCGTAAAAACAAACTTCTTTCGCAGCAAAGTTAAAGTTTAATCTGATCTCCTCCATTGGTAAAAAAATAAGTTTTTGACTGGCGTACAGCGATTCATCTAGCGGAACTCGAATCTAATTTGGTTGTATAAACCGCTGGTTTTAGGGTTGTTGGTAGTAAAGTAGTGGAAGTACGGAAGTTTAGTTGTTCAGTAGGATTTTAGGGTTTTCAAACGGTTTGATTTTAGGGTTAACAATGAATTTATGGGTGTGAATATCATCGCTACTGGTTTGTGTAGCCAATGGATATGTTATTCGTAGCAGGATGTTGCAAATCAATTTATTTAACCCTGAAGACTTAGGAGCAGTCTTGTGCTCTTTGGCAACAGCTTGGCGATCACTTCACGTTCATTAATTTTTGTAAGGAGCTACAAATGGGTTTTTATTTTAGGAAAACTAAATGTATTAGCAGTAATTTTTTATGCGTGCTGGCATTTTTTATAGCGAGTTTGTGTTTTTCGTTTAAAGCCTACGCTGTCGTAGAAATCAGTGAATTTATGGCGTCGAATGATTCGACTTTGTTTGATGAAGACGGTGATGATGAAGATTGGATCGAACTCCATAATACAGGTGCTTCTGCCATAAATTTACAAGGCTGGCATCTGACTGATGACGACGGTGATTTAACACAATGGACTTTCCCGAGCGTCGTTTTACAACCGAATGCATATTTAGTCGTGTTTGCTTCTGGCAAAGACCGAGCCAATCAAGGCTCTGAGTTGCACACAAATTTTAGGCTCGGCGCGGGTGGCGAGTATCTCGGCTTGATAGATCCATCGGGTAACGTTGAAAGCGAATATCCAGACCCATACCCTCCGCAGGTTGCAGACATTTCTTTTGGTGGTACACAGTTTTTTATTGTCCCCACACCAGGGGCCGCGAATGGACCGGGCTTCACCGATTTTTTAGACCCTGTTGAATTTGGTCTAGCCCACGGTGTTTATGAAACACCTCAAACTTTGTCTTTGAGCTCATCGCGGTCTAATGCTCAAATTCGTTATACACTTGACGGCAGTGAACCATCTGATTTACAGGGTTGCACGCCACCTGCGGATGGCAAAGCTTGGTCATTTGATTATTATCAAGGTTCATTTAGTGTTGTACCAAACTTTAATAACCTAACACCAGTTAGATCGGGTACTGCTGACACTGTTTCTACCGCACCGCGTTTGAGGGATACAAATTACGCCCTGCGATTCAGAGGCTGTATTAATGCCTTAGCTGATGGTGTCTATATTTTTGAAACCTCGTCTAATGACGGTTCTATTTTACTTGTCGATGGCGTTCAAGTAGTTGATAACGATGGATTTCATGGCACTCGATCAGTATCAAACAGTGTCTTCTTAAAAAAAGGATTACATTCAGTAGAAATAGGTCAATTTCAGGGCACGGGTGGGCAATCGCTCTCTGCAACTTGGACCGCGCCACTGCGAGGAGAGACTTTTTACTCCGTATTGGATGAAGGTGTATTCAGTACAGCAAACCCTGACTCAGATGACTTTATTGAATTCGATTTTGATTTAGCGACCAGCGGCGATTTTCGATTCATTGCCAATGTGCAGGGTGTGAGCGGAAATAGTGACTCGTTTTGGGTTCAGGTGAATGATGAACCATTGATCCGCTTCAATGTCGGCGTTCTATCATCGTTTCAAGAACTTACGGTTACCAATAATAGCGGTGCCGAAATCGTCAGAAGTTTACCCGCGGGAGATCATAAAATAAGATTTTATTTGCGTGAAGACGGCACGCGACTAGATTACCTTGAGGTTCGCGGATCTAATTGCGACGGCCCTTGTGAGCCTCAGGTTTTGCAAGCAGAATTAGCTCGAGTAAGCGGCGACTTTGTCGCTGGCGGGCTTGATACTGAACCATTGCATGCTGAATCATGGTTTACCTACGACGGACCAATAACCATTAGTGAAACTAGTACGGTTAGGGCTGTATCAGTGCTCGATAATTTTTTATCGGCTTCTCCAGCTACGCAAACCTATTTATTTTTAGACGATATTATTCGGCAATCTGATCAGCAGGCACCTCCAGGGTGGCCTACGTCTGAAGTCGTTAATGATCAGATATTAGATTTTGGCATGGATCAGCAAATTGTTAATCAGGATGTGAATGCATTAAAAGAGTCTCTGCTTAGCTTACCGAGTATTTCGATTGTTACGGATACTGATAACCTTGCGCATCCTGATATTGGTATCTATGTTAATGCACAAGAACGAGGCCGACATTGGGAGCGGCCGATGTCAGTCGAACTGATAGACCCAAGTGGCGCTGAAGAAGGCTTTACCATGGACGGTGGTATACGAATTCGTGGTGGCTTCAGTCGCCGAGGCGATAATCGTAAACATCCCTTCAGATTGTACTTTAGAGGAGTTTATGGCGGAGATTTAGAGTACCCACTGTTTGGTGATGAAGGGGTAGATAATTTCAGTAGAATGGATTTGCGTTCACCTAACAATTATAGCTGGGCTTTCTCGGGTGATGCGCGTAATACCTTTCTGCGTGAAATTTGGTCGCGTGATACCCAAAAAGCTATGGATAATCCATACACTAGAAGCCGTTATTATCATTTATATGTAAATGGTCAGTATTGGGGCGTTAATATGACTCAAGAGCGTGTAACAGAAGAGTACGCTGAGAGTTATTTTGGTGGTGATGAGAAAGATTATGATGTAGTAAAGCATAACCGCACAGACAACTTTCGTTTTGAAGCCAGTGATGGAGTTGTTGAATCTTGGAACCAAATTTGGGATGTCGTCTCAGACCAAACAGTCACCAATCAAGAATATACGTTTATTGATGAGAATGTTGATATAGAAAATTTGATCGACTACATACTTGTCAATGACTATGAAATTGATATTGATGGATCCACAAGTTGGTTTTTGTCGAGATGGAACCGCGCTAATAACTGGTATGCGGTGCGTAATCGCGTCGATGGTTCAACAAAATGGACTTTTTTCCAGCACGATGGAGAACACGCGATGAATGCCCGTCGTCGACTCAATGACGACGATAATGTGTTGGGTCCACATGCCCCATTTAATGGCCAATCAAATCCGTTTTTCGAAAAGGCCTATATGAATCCGTATTGGTTGCACGCCGCACTGGTTAATAATCCTGACTATTTACAAAGATTCAGTGATCGAGCCAATGCTCATTATCGTGCTGGTGGAGCCTTGACAACAGAGGCGGCGCTAGCTCGTTGGAATGCCAGAAAAGCACAAGTTGAACCTGCTATTTTGGCGCATTCTGCACGATGGGGAGATGCTGTTTCAAATACAACAAGAACGGTACAAGATTGGCAAAGAGAAGTAGATTTTGTGGAAAATGAGTTTTTCCCTAATCGCGCAGAATTTGTCTACGACAGATTGGTCGCACGAGGCTTAGTCGTAGTGCCTGTCGATACTGATGGCGATGGTGTAGACGATGATATAGACGCTTTCCCGAATAACCCCAATGAATCAGTTGACAGTGATGGAGATGGTATTGGTGATAATAGTGATCCAACTCCTAATGGTGTTCCACCATCGGCTACAGCCAATTTAGTTATCACCGAGTTCTTGGCTTCGAATGATTTCAATTTATTGGATGAAGATGGCGATGCTGAAGATTGGTTAGAAATACATAATGCGGGTAATAATGCCGTTGATTTGGCTGGCTGGCATTTGACCGATGATGAGCTAGATCTAACGCAATGGACATTCCCAAGTGTAGTATTGCAGCCGGATGAATACCTAGTGGTATTTGCTTCGGGCAAAGACCGAGCTAATGCAGGCTCTGAATTGCACACCAATTTTGGTCTTAGAGCCGGTGGTGAGTATTTAGGCTTGATCGATCCACAGGGGATCGTGGAGAGTGAGTATCCTAATCCTTATCCTCCACAGGAAGCCGATATATCATATGGAATATTTGCTGGTGCTGAGGAATTTTTTACTATCCCAACGCCTGGGACAGCGAATATCCAATCTCCATCCGGACCTCCGGTGGGTGCTGATACCGCGTGTTTTGAGCCCGTTTTTGATAGCGCTACTGAGCAAGGTGTGTTTTTGTGGAGAGATTGCCCAACAGGCCAATGGCAGGTGCGAATATCCAATGGTGGTATTCCGTCTGTAGGAACTCGGGCCATCGGTAATGTATCTTCCAGC
>CAZJWW010000133.1:0-7566 GCA_964549895.1 uncultured Gammaproteobacteria bacterium | reverse complement strand
GTCCTTCACCACCATGGGATAAGACTTCTTCAAAAGTACCATCGCCTTGATTATCAAAATAGCGATTAGCTAAGTTTGACGGTCCATGTCGACAAGCCATGTAGACATCAACGTCCATATCGTTATCAAAATCGGCAGCAACAATGCTCACGCAACGCTTTGGATCTTCAAGCCCGGTATTTTCAACCCATTCAACACCGGATGGTGTATTAATTCCATGCGCGGTAGACAATTGACTATCGCGTTCTGACACGCTTGCCATCACTGGGTTACTAACCGTGTTTTCGGCAATAATTTGCACGTACGCTTGACTGGTTCCCACATTTTGAACACGCCAAAGCTCAGAGCTGACATCATATTCAATTGAGACGCCACGAGCTTCAGCTTGTCGAACTCCATTAGTATTGAGTTCCAAAACTTCGGCACGCAGAAATACGCCACCACCATCACCATCTAAAATGAATGTAACGGCCCCTTGAGCCGAAAATGCAAATTCGGAAGAATTTGCGACAATCCAAGCTTCAATACGATTATTACTGACCTTGGCAGCGTCATTGGTACGCGTGGCACCGCGCGTGCCTACGATATCGGTTCTGAGATCGTTATTAAAATCTGCAATCGCAACGTCATTTAATAATCTAACATTGGGTAAAAAACTGGCTGGCGCATTACCGACAGTCACTGGAAATATTCCCTCTTGACCACAGATGATGTCGGTTTCACCATCTACGTTAAGGTCAAACAACAGAATGTATTGCCCCTCACGCTCTCCACCACAACTAAGATCGCTTTCTAGCCGTCGGTCGTTATTGGTATTATTCCAAGCCGCGTATTGTTGATTTGCAGGATGATCACTATTTATAAACAAGCCACCCTGGGCATGTAAGTTCGTAAATAACTGTGTTTCGTCGCCTACTAATAAATCATCATCGCCGTCATTATCGAAATCACCCCAAGCACCACCGTGTACATCGAATTGAGTATTACTCAGCCAATAACCATTTTGTGCTCGATCGTATTGCATAGCAACTTCATTAAAGTCACCTGTGCCCGTATTCTTATACAGTCTGGGAAAATCACGATGCCCTGAATTCCATAAATCAGGATAATTATCATCATCTAAATTACCCCAAGATATGCCCCACGTTTCAGTACCGCGCTCAAACCCAAGTTTATCCGAAGTATCCTCGAACTGAACTGGTGCTGAGAACCCGTTAACCGACGCGAGAAGACCCGCTAGTAATACAATAACCCTAATATTCATAATCTACCCAGATGCCATTCAATTATGATCGCGCGCGCTCCCTTAATGAGCAGCACGAACTGTTGGCATGCTATATATTTTTCTTGAGTGCGTATGAATTAGAGACTAACTAAGCTTTGTTATCCCTAATCTATCCTCACACCGAACAACAACTACCCTACTTCCATTGACGTTGGCGAATTCCATTAACCCGAATCCTAGACCAAACCAGCGCAAATAGTAACGTTTATAGGGCCTTTCTGTCTACCCTTACAAAACAATATCTATTTTTTAACGCTGTTTTACAGACTGCTTACTTTAAACAAAAACGCACTATTTTTTGATTCTTGCCAAAAATGGGGCTGTTAAGCTGGTGATATAAAGATAGTCATCGGTTTCTGCTACCCCTGTAGTGGTGTACACCTGACCTGAAGGTGATTGTTTATTGTTGACCAACTGTCCATTTTTGTCAACAGCGAAGACAGCTCCATAAGGCCGCACCTTGGGTTGTATAAATGCAGGCAGCCTTTGCACGACTTTACGTAATTTCGGTTTACTGGATAATTTATCCAAAATAGCCGAACGTGGTGCTGCTAATCCTACCCAAAATCGGCCTTGCTTGCCGACGTGGATATTGTCAGGGAATCCAGGCACGTTCGCGATAAGAATTTCCTCTTGCCCTACCCTTGTACCAGCAATCCATAATTTCCATACACGATAAGAGCCCGTTTCAACCACCAATACAAATTCCTGTGCTGGATCAATAGCTATACCGTTGGCAAAATTTAAACCGCTTTTTATGGTTTTTGCTTTGCCGCTAGCGGGATCAAATTCAATAACCCGCCCCTGACCACCGTGCTCCATAATATCCAATAAACTGGCTTCCAAGGTGCCGCCCCAATCAGCCGAAAAAAACTTTGTTGAGGCATCACTTAAATAGATTTTACCGTTGTCTGCGATATCTAAATCATCCGCATATTTTAGGGCCAATCCATCCACTTCGATTAATTCAGTACTCACATTTCCTTGTGGGGTAATTTTAAGTAATCCAATGTCAGCACTGGCCACCCAAACATTACTTAAGGCATCAACAGCCACACCTAATGGCCGACCGGCAAGCTTAACCCACCTTGTGGGTGCTTGGTTCTCCAACCAACGTAGAATCCAGCCCTCGTGACTGGTGGCATAGAGATAGCCATCGGGCCCTTGGACAACCGCTTCTGGGCCGGTTAGGCCATCCAAGGTCAGTGCTTCAAAATTATCTAACTCGGTATTGACCGCAAAATCATCGATAAACCCATTAGAAAGAGGAGCATCCCATGCTTGCGGCTTTATAGGAACCGGCCACCAAAGTAGATATGCAACAACAATACATAGCAATAGAATTAAACCTGTGAAGCTTGGCCGCATTTATTTAAATGGTATGGCCACCATCAACCACAATACATTCGCCCGTGGTGTAACTGCTAGCGTTGGATACTAAATACAAAACCGTGCCGGCCATTTCATCGGGCTCGGCGTGGCGAGACATGGGAATCACCGACATTGCTGCTTGGTGCATTTCCTTATTCTCAAAAAGAGCACCTGCAAATTTTGTTTTAGTTAAACCAGGAAGTAAAGCATTAACGCGAATGTTGTAGCGCGCACATTCAGCTGCAAATGACTTTGTCATACTGATCACGGCAGCCTTGGTGATGGAATAAATCCCTTGCTTATCGCCAGGACGCAACCCATTGATTGACGCCGTATTGACAATACACCCCCCACCTTGGTTTTTCATGAGCTGGCCAGCGGCTATCGACATAAAGAAATATCCCCGAATATTGACTTCAACGGTTTTATTATACGCACCCAAATCAGTGTCTAAAATATGACCAAAATACGGATTAGCAGCCGCGTTGTTTATCAGAATATCCAGCTTTTCATGTTTGGACGCAATGGCCGAAAAGGTCGCTTCAATATTATCCATATCACCAACATGACAAGCCATCGCCTCGGCAGAACCACCCGCCTCAACAATTTGCGACACGACGTTCTCGCAAGATTCTACTTTACGGCTGGAGACGATAACGTGGGCACCTTGCTCAGCCAACAACTTAGCAATAGATTCCCCAATACCACGGCTGGCACCAGTTACCAGAGCCACTTTACCGTTTAGATCAAATAGATTTGTGGTCATACGAACAAACTCACTTTAAGGATAGGACAATAGAAAATAATAGTTCAGTTGATGAAGATTCGATACCAATAATTAGCAACTTAATTTAATTCAACTAAAAGCCATCCGCGGCAGCTAAACATTATTAAAGTGTATACGTGTTTAGGGCAGCTAGTAATAATCATATCGACTTAAAGTAATTAATAGCATAATCAACTCGATCTTGAGCATGCGGAAATCGTTTGTGAATATTGTTGCGAACGCTCTTTTGGTCTAAAGCCTCTATCGCTTGTAAGCGCGGCAGCAAGCCAGTTTGATTTGCCGTTTGGATAGCCAACCCAGGACGTGCGTTAAGCTCCAAAATGAGTGGCCCGCGCTTTTTATCAAGCACAATATCAACCCCTAGATAACCCAGTCCGGACATTTCAAAACACTGAGCGGACAACATCAGCAAGTCTCTCCATTGTTCTATTTTTATATCGCCCAGCGATTGCCCAGTATCCGGGTGTTCGGTCACTGGCCGATCAAACTGAACCGCTGCTCGCTTAGTACCATCAGTGATATCAAGCCCCACACCTATCGCACCCTGGTGCAAGTTAGCCTTACCATCACTAGCGTGCGTGGCTAAGCGTAACATCGACATAACGGGATAACCTTGAAAAACGATCATTCTGATATCAGGCACCCCTTCATAGCTAAGGCCATCGAATATCGGATCGAATTCAATCAAAGCTTCTATAACGGCGACATCGGCAGCGCCACCTAAACTGAATAATCCGGCTAAAATATTGGATAGGTGTCGAACAACTTCGGTTCGAGTAACGGTTTCTCCACTGGCTTTTTGGTAACCGTTTTCAGTGGTATTTGAAATCACTAAAATACCTTTACCACCGCTGCCTTTGGCGGGTTTAATACAAAACCCAGAATGCTCATCTAAAATATCAAAAACGCGCTTTACTTCATGTTGGTATTTCACCACACCGAGCAAGTCAGGTACGGCAAGGCCCTGCTCTAAGGCAATAACTTTGGTTTTCAGTTTGTCATCAACGTAAGGATACAATTTGCGGTCATTGTAGCGTGCAATGTATGAGAAATTGCGCTGATTCATCCCCATTACGCCACGTGCGCGAAGCTTTGTTGGGTTGGCAAAATCTAACATATAGCTCTAACTAGGAGTGATCTAGGGGTTTAAAGCGACGCAGTTCTAGTAAACGATACCCGGTGTATTGCCCCATCAATAAAATGGCCGCCATAATCAATGCGTGCACCCCTAGGAAATTAAATGCCCAATGTCGAATAACATCATTGTCCATCATCAAATAAGCAACCACAGCGACAATAAGGCTACCGCCACCTTGAATCACAACTTCGCGCCCACCTTCTTCTTCCCACAAAATAGACATGCGTTCTATGGTCCACGCCATAATAATCATCGGGAAAAATGTAATTGTTAACGCCTCAGTCAAGCCTAAGCGAAATGCCACAACCGTAAACAAAACTATGATCCCGATTACTACTAATACCACCGCGGATATTCTGGAAACAAGGAGCAAGTTTAGATGTGACAAATAGGATCGTATCACCAGCCCGGTGGACACAATCAAAACAAAACCAAGCACACCATTAAGCAACTCGGTTTGAATAAACGAAGTAGCTATTAAGATGGGCATAAATGTACCACTGCATTTAATGCCAATTATGATGCGTAAAAATACCACGACTAAGGCACCAATAGGCAACAACAATATACCTTTGAATAAGTTTTGTTCTGCTAGAGGCAGATTATACAAACCGAAGGTCCCTGAATCATCGAGCGACTGAGTTGCCTCTTTGAGAGCGCTGCGAGTTGTGCGACTGATCGAAAACGAAACTCTTGAATTTGAGCCGCCAACCACATCGAGTAAAGATGGTGAATCTTGTCGCCAAATCAAAAGAGGTAACTCAGGATCGATGCCCGCTCTTTCAAGATTTATGAGTTGCCAGTGTTCATTAACATAAACCTTAACCAATGGAATTAGCGACTGATTTCGACGGCCATCTTCTAGAATCAAACCACCTACCATCTTGGAATAAATATCAGCCATACCTAAAAGTTGAGAAAAAATTTGGCTTTTCGAATAACGCGACCGCAACAAAGCTATATTTTGATCGTCTGATTGCAACATTTTTTCAATTTGCAATAGCAGCAATTCATTGTTGCCTGAACGCGATGTTGCGTCATCTAACACAACCCGAGCCGAACCTTGGTACGGTTCCGGCCACCAACTTACGATAGGCTTGCTCGTTGGGGGCGCATCGTTTTTCACCTGCGAAGCTTCCTTGAAAGAACCTTGATAATAAAGCGTTTGTCTACCCTGAGCAGACCGCTTACTCCATATTACTTTCGGGCTAGATTCGTCTCTCTGGACATGAACTCCGTATGCTGGCGAAGCTGTGAATTCCTCAACCAATTCAAAACCGCTGTCTTGTGGCAAACTCAATTGTGCGCTGACGGCCTCTTCATTTGCAGTGAAACTAATTTCTGCCTCAACCTGCCATATAGAGATGCGGTCACCGGTGGTAAGGGGCACACCGTGTTTAACATGACGGTCATAAATAGTAGTAACGCCCACCACTACAAGCACAAAAACGAGAAATAGAAATGGCGCTCGAGAAGACACAACTAGTTAGTGCGTAACAACATTTTTCGACCCACATCGACCACTGCGATGTCTCGCAAGAAACTGCGCCCGATTAGCAATTGATAGTCCAAGTGTGAACGATCGGCGAGATTGAACAATTGCTTTTTATAGCTTACGCCCCCCATTTCAATATCAACTTTTATTTCTACTCGGTCTTCACTAATCGTTCTACTTTGTTTTATTTTAATTGTGTCACTAATGGGGTATTCATAAACCTGCGCATCCTGTGTTTCGTTTAAAGAAAACTTAACCCACTTTTTACCATCACGCTCAAAGCGCTGCATATTGAAAACACCAATCGAAGACGTTACCGCACCCGTATCAATACGCGCATCAAACTTAATATCTTCCTTAGTGAGACGCACTTTTTCTACCGAACCCAAAATAAACTTGTTACCGATATCACGGGCACCGTTTTTCTTACCACCACGTGCAAGGTCTTTGTCACTGCATTGATTCACAACTTTGGTTCGTGTCTTAGCACGACTGTACTCTTCAAGCTGCTTAGACAACGCATCAATATTTTGATCGCAACTTCGCGTAATTTTCTCTGATAACTTTGATTCTAAATCGGCAAACTGCTGATCTATTTCTTCAAATTCAATACTATTTGAGGAATCAACCGTGGTTGCACACGCGCTGAGCAAACTACTCAAAATAAGTGTTGTGATAACAAATTTAAACATGGTCTACTTGTATACGGTTAACTTTGGTTTAGTCTGGTTGGGTTTAGAGTTAGATAATGCAAGCGACAACAATAAGTTGCGAATACTGCATATTTGCTCTGGAGTGCGATCGAAGGCGCTATAATACCCATAATTCAACCCTTACCCAACTCCAATTAATGAGCTTAAATCTTTGGCGCAGTGCATGCCTATTACCATTAATATATTTTCATTTAACGTTCATGCCTGCATTAGCCAGCGAGGATAGTGTAGCGGACGAAAATTCAACACTAAGAGAGCCATCGCTGAACAAAAAGAGCCTTGAAATTCCAGCTCTGCCAGCGGAGGCAGACGTACCAACCGCTACCCCAAATGCTACTACAAAAACGAGCTCCGACACTGCTAACGTAGCTGTTCCAACAGCGACGGCTTCGCAGGCCGCAAATGAACTTTCTGAAAATGCAGCTGATCTAGAAATTAGTGACACTACACAAGAGGCCCTCAGCCTTCTTGGCAATACGGTAGAACCTGGTGAAGCCGCGTTGCTAAAATGGGTGTTTGCTGAAACATTTGCGGATAATTCTGCCTCAGTACCAGTACTGGCCGTTAATGGCAAAAAAGCTGGCCCTACTCTTTGTTTAACCGCTGCCGTGCATGGCGATGAATTAAACGGCATAGAGATAGTTCGCAGAGCCGTGCACGAATTAGATGCCACCGATCTGTCTGGCGCAGTTATAGGCGTACCCATTGTTAACTTTCAAGGATTTCGTCGCGCTAGCCGATACTTACCTGACCGACGTGTTCTTAATCGCTATTTTC
>CAZJWW010000132.1:0-7634 GCA_964549895.1 uncultured Gammaproteobacteria bacterium | reverse complement strand
GCCATCACCACCAATAACAACTTGGTCACCACGACGCACGGACAGTATGGTAGTACCTCTAAATTCAGGCATGATCACTTCTCACTGGTTAGTACATTATTGGGCCCATGTAGACCCAGAGCACAACAATAAAATTTTATCGCACGGATAAACTACTTTACGTGAATATCTGTCGGAACAGACTTCGAATTAAGCTCACTTAATAATCTTTAAATGTGCAGCGCTACGTTTACTACTTGTTGGGGCATTAGGCTTAATTTTCAACTTTGCTGGCGCTTTTTTACTATTTTTAGGCTGGTCTGGGCTCGGTTCAGGGTCTAGGCCTTCTTCTATATCATCGAAAAATATTCCTTGGGAATTCTCACGAGCAAAAATGGCAAGGATCGAATCAATGGGCAAAAAGATATCTCGCTCTACCCCACTAAAACGTGCGGAAAAACTTAAACAATCGTTATCCATAACATGCAGCTGTACCGCACTTGAGGCAATATTCAACACAATTTGTCCATCGACCACATGCTCTGAAGGTACTTCTACTCCAGCGATTTCTGCGTCAACTAGTACCTGTGGGGTAAAGCCATTATCTTCTGACCATTCAAAAATAGCACGCAGCAAATAGGGTTTGGTGGTTGTCATCGGAATAGGTTTCAATACTATTCGGGCAGCGAATTAAAATCCTCTCAAATCCCGCTCTGCATCGCTCATGCTCGCTTGAAAGGCCTCTCTCTCAAACAACCTCTCTCCGTACTCTTCCACTACCGTCGCCTGTTTTGGCAAGGTAATATTTAAGACTGGCAAACGCCATAATAGTGGAGCTAGAATCACGTCTACCAATGAATACTCTTCACCCATTGCATACTCTTGTTCAGTAAATAGAGGTGAGATTGCAATCAAACCATCACTGATTACTTTGTGAGCTTCTTTATTTTTTTTGTCTTCCTGCAATGCTCTTATAGAATCGAACCAATCTCGATTTAAGCGCATAATCATTAGTCGCTGTTTTGCACGTGACACTGGGTCAACCGGCATCAATGGTGGATGCGGCAAACGTTCATCAAGATATTCGTTAATGATATAGGGGTCGTATAAAATCAAATCGCGATCGACCAGAGTGGGTGTTTCGTAATAAGGATTAAATTCAGCGAGTTCTTGGCAGGTATCAGATGGGTCGGTAAAAACCACCTCACACTCAATGTCCTTTTCTTGCAGCACGATACGACATGCATGGCTAAGCACGCAATCGGTTCCTGAGTAAAGTGTCATTATCGAACGTCGGGTAGCAAGTGTGTTCATAATAGAGAATTCCTTGTTGAGTGAAGCAGATTCTTAAAAACTAACACGGTAGTCACAAAAATAATTGAGGTCGCGTTGGTCGTATTTTCAGTTTGGTGGCACTATGTGTTTTGCTCTAAAAGTGATTAGAGCCGCCTTTGTTTAGTGTCCTGTTTAGATACCCAATTTAATAAATATTATGTGTATCGTTAATAAGTGTTCTAGTGAACATCTCGCCAATATTCTTTTTTAAGCACATAACAGAGCATCATCAAAATGATCATGAAGCCCATGGAAAACACACCCAATTTTTTGCGCTTTAACTGTGCCGGTTCAGCCAGATAAGTCAAAAATGCGGTTAGATCTTTCATCGCCTCATCAAACTCTGCCGGATTTAATTTACCAGCATGTTGTAATTCAAAAATTGCATCGCCGACTATTTTTTGATTTTCTGCGCTCGCGTCATTCGCTGCATGCGCATCACCCGCACTGTGGTCAGCGGCTTCAACCTTGCCCACCAACCGTTGTACACCCTGTAATTCATAAAGCGCATGTGGCATAGCTACATTTTCGAATAAGGAATTATTCCAACCGCTTGGTGAACTTTCATCTTGGTAAAACGCTCTTAAATAGGTATATACCCAATTCGGCTTACGTACTCGAGACACCATAGTTAAATCTGGGGGCGTAACGCCAAACCAGCGTTTTGCATCTTCTGCTGGCATGGTGGTGACCATTCGATCGCCGGTTTTCTCGGTCGTAAACATCAAATTTTCTATCAGTAAAGCCTCAGGAATTTCCAAATCTGCAGCAACGCGGTTATAACGAGCGTAACCTGCACTATGGCAAGACAAGCAATAGTTCATAAACAATTTAGCGCCGTTTTGCAGTGATGCTTTATCGTCCATATTCATGTGCACCTTATCTAGGGCTGCGCCATGTCCGCCCGCCGCAAACGCTGAAGCACTAATTAATATGGTGCAGATAATTGTAACTAGTAAAGTCGTTAATTTTTTCATTTTCATCTCCTCACTTAATGCGGCTCATAAGTGACACGTTCTGGCACCGGCTTGGTTTTTCCAATACTGGTAAACCACGGCATCAAGATAAAGAACGCAAAGTAAATGCAGGTACAAATTTGGGCCAATAATGTTTTGGCGGGGGTTGGCGCATTCATACCTAAATATCCCAGCGTAAAGAAGGCGATCAAGAAAATAACCAAAGCTACTTTAAAGGGCCAGCTACGGTAGCGAATCGACAATACTGGAGAACGGTCTAACCAAGGCAACAAAAAGAACATGACGATGGCGGAACCCATCAAGATCACGCCCCAGGCTTTACCACTTGAATTAGTAAAAACGAAATACGCGACTACGGCAGCGATGGCAATTCCTACTTTCAGCTTGCCACTAAACTTGCCTAGCAAAATAGCCGCTGCGCCAATAACTAACGAAGTATAGGCAAAAAAGGTTAACAGCGTTGTGGTGCTGGCACGTAAAATAGAATAGTACGGCGTGAAATACCATAACGGCACAATGTCTGGCGGTGTCTGCAAAGGATTAGCGGGCGCGAAATTATCTTTCTCTAAGAAAATACCCCCTAAGTCTGGTGCAAAAAATATAACTCCCAGATAGATAAGCAAAAACCCGCAAACCCCAACCAAGTCTTTCACTGTGTAATAAGGATGAAACGCGATGCCGTCCAGCGGTTTACCATTTTCATCCGTGTGGTCATAAATATCGATGCCATCTGGGTTGTTTGAACCTACTTGGTGTAAAGCCACCAAATGCAAGAACACCAGGGCTACTAAGATCAGCGGTAATAAGATGACGTGAAACGCAAAGAAGCGATTCAAGGTAGCATCAGAGATAACAAAATCACCACGAATCCATTCCGTTAACATCGGGCCAAAATACGGGATCACATCGAACAGCGAGATAATTACCTGCGCACCCCAATAAGACATATTGCCCCATGGTAGTAAGTAGCCCATAAAGGCTTCTGCCATTAAGGCCACAAAAATAACGCAGCCAATCAACCAAACTAGCTCACGTGGTTCGCGGTGCGAGCCGTAGATGACGCCTCTAAACATATGCATATAAACCACTACAAAGAAGGCTGAAGCCCCAGTGGAGTGCATGTAACGAACGAGCCATCCAAAGGGCACATCGCGCATGATGTATTCGACCGATGCAAAGGCTAAGGCCGCATCAGGTTTGTAGTGCATGGTGAGGAAGATACCCGTGACAATCTGGATAACCAGTACCATTAACGACAAAGATCCAAAAAAGTACCAAAAGTTCAGATTTTTTGCCGCCATATACTCGGCTACGTGCTCATTCCATACTTTAGTGACGGGTAAACGTCGGTCCACCCATTCCATGAAGGCATTTGCACTTTTATGATTGTCGTGACGATGAATAGCCATTACGCAGTCCTCCCTTCATCTTCACCAATGGTGATGACATTACCTTCAAATTTATAGGGTGGTATCGGCATGTTCGAAGTCGCTGGTACGTCTTTATAAACGCGGCCCGCTAGATCGAATTTGGAACCATGACACGGGCAGAAAAAACCACCTTGGGAGTCATCACCCATTTCTGGGTCAGGACCAATGGATAGTTTTTCAACCGGCGAACACCCTAGATGGGTACAAACACCTTCCATAACTAACAATTCAGGCTTAACTATGTCAGCTCGTTGGTTGTTCTGAGCATACTGTGGTTGAGAGCTCGCGAGAGAGTCTGGATCTGCGAGTTTATCTTTGATTTTATCTAAGCCGCTCATCATCTCAGGAGTACGCTTTAATAAAACCACTGGCTTACCACGCCACTCTACCTTGACTTGTTGGCCATTTTGAATACGTGAAAAATCGTATGAAACTGGCGCACCAGCATTTTTTGCGCGCTCGCTGGGGCTCATCGTCATTACAAAAGGCGTAACGGCAGCAGCACCGCCAATAGCGCCAAAACCAGCGGTAAGACCGGTCAAGAATCGACGTCTCTTCTTATCTTCAACAATAGCGTCTGAATCGTGGTTGTCAGCCATTTGGTACTCCCAAAATTTGCAGGTGGGCCACCGTGGCCCAGAATCTAATATTTTGTTTATAAAGGTGCTTTTATGGTTTTTTTCATTAAAGAAATAAACGCATTTAACAGCATTTTTTTTACTGGCGGCGATTGTATCAGATGTGTCAAGTGTTTTGTGGTTTGCGAGGGTCGAAATGCGGTACATAAGGGCTAAAAATAGCAGATATTACGCCGATTAATTGAGCCAACTCTTATATTTCTCCTAAACTCCTATTTCTCTAAGCCACTTTGGATTCATTATAGAATTCAGGGCTCTCCTAATAATTCTCTCATAGCGGATAGATGCGCGAGACCAACCTGTTCTTGACGTTTAGGATCATTGGCTATTTTATCTTCCCAGACAATATGCTGTGGATCTAATTCGTCTAAGAAGCGACTTGGCGTGCATTCTATTTTTTCGCCATAGCGGCTGCGCTGATTCGCGTAAGAAAGGGTCAGCTCTCGCTGTGCTCGAGTAATTCCTACATAAAATAGGCGGCGTTCTTCCTCTACCATGTCGTCTTCAATGCTGGATCGATGAGGTAAGATTTCTTCTTCCATACCGACAATAGTGACGTGCGGAAATTCTAAACCTTTGGCTGCGTGCAGGGTCATCAATGACACCACATTGGCATCAGCCTCGTCTTCGTTTTTTTCCAATATACCCATCAAACTTAGGGTCGATACCACTTCATTCAAATTTTTGTCGTCGCCTTTACTGACAATCGCAGTAATCCACTGCAACAGATCTTCAACATTACGCCAACGCATATCAGCTTGCTCTGGAGAAGAGCTTTGTTTGACGATCCAATCTTGATAAGTAATTTCATCCAATAGACTATTAATGATGGTAAGCGGAGACTCACTTTCAGAGCGTTCCATTAGGCTTGTTAACCACTGTTCAAATTGATTAACCGCACCTTGGCGTTTTGGTGAGAGATGGTCATGCAACTGTGGGCTGCCGATGGCTTGAAACAAGCTGCCACCTTCATGCTTAGTAACCGCTGCGAGCGCTTCTAATGCGCCTGCGCCAATACCCCGACGCGGCGTATTAATCGCTCGAATAAAAGCATTGTCATCTGCAGGGTTAGTCAGCAAACGCAAATAGGCCATGACATCTTTAATTTCGGAGCGATCAAAGAATGATAGGCCGCCACTGAGGTAGTAGGGTATGTGCATTTCGCGCAACTTGATCTCCAATATGCGCGATTGATGATTGCCTCGATACAAAATCGCGTAGTCGGAATACGGTTTTTGATGTTGGAAGCGATGCTGCATTAAAGCCGCTACCACCTTTTCAGCTTCACGTTCTTCATTTTCAGCCGCAATAATCATAACCGGGTCACCATACCCGAGTTCGCTCCAGAGCTTTTTCTCAAACGGCCGAGGATTGTTTTCGATCAGGTGATTCGCTAAAGCGAGTATGCGACCCATGGAACGATAGTTTTGCTCCAATTTAACGAGTTCAAGTTTAGGAAAGTCGGTTTGTAATTGCGCCAAATTTTCTGGCTGCGCACCGCGCCAGGCATAGATCGACTGATCGTCATCGCCCACCGCGGTCAAACCATTGCCATGATTACCTGCTACTAAGGTTTTAACTAAATTATATTGTGCCGCATTGGTATCTTGATATTCGTCCACCAACATGTACTGAACCCGCGATTGCCATTTAAGACGTAGATTATCGAATTTGCGCATTAGCTCATTCGGCAAATACAGCAAATCGTCTAGATCTACTGCATTACACGCTTGCAAGTATCGTTCATATCCTGCATAAATCTTAGCTGCAGCAACCTCAGTTGGGTTGGTCATGGCGAGACGCTCTGCTTGAGTGGGAGAGACCAGTTCATTCTTCCAGCTGGATATTTGATTGCGCACGCGATCAACCAATCCATTGTCATCTAAATCTGCTTTAAGTAGCTCGCGAACAACATATAGTGAATCGGCGGGGTCAAATATTGAGAACCCAGGTTTGCGTCCTGACGCTTGAACTTCTTCACGCAAGATTTTCATTCCAAGGCTGTGGAAAGTGGAAATGGTCAGGCCCTTTGTCGTGTCGCTATCCAGCAGCTCAGTGACACGACTCTTCATCTCACGCGCCGCTTTATTGGTAAACGTGACCGCGTAAATATTTTTCGGATCAACGTTCTGCTTAGCCAGCAGCCACGCAATTTTATAAGTGATTACCCGCGTTTTGCCACTGCCAGCACCCGCCAACACCAACATCGGGCGCTCACAGTCTTGCACAGCGGAACGCTGCTGAGGATTAAGCTGTTGAAACATTTAATTGTTGGAATACTAAATTTTGGGAACACAAGGTCGGAAAAAGAAAGAACCCTACTGGAGTTTTACTGCTGATGTTCTAGAAAATAGCTATGCGAGTTAACCAAATTAAGATTGGGTTAATTCTACGGCGCAGTCTGCTTAAACGAAAGACATTTCTACTACATATTATGTTTAATTAACACAAATGTTTGAGTAACAGAAATTTAGGCGTCGAACACAAAAAACCGAATGTTAATCGTCCTCTTCTTCTAGTAACAGATTCAATATCCATGGCAAGGTAATTTGGTTGCCATCATCGTCGTCTACAACAATATTCACACCAGGCAGTGTGTAGAATAATTGGTAAGTATTTTCAGCGGTTCCATCAGTTTGCCAAACTTGTTCCGAAAAAAAAGGGTCGAAGCGGAAAAGGTCAAAAAACAATCGGTTCCCTTCTGTTGCTATTGGAGATACCGTGTTAAATCCTGGTTCTTGGCCAATATCTCTCCCTGCATCAACAACTAAATTTGTCCCTGCCGGAGTACCATCTGTATGCCATAAGTCCGTGTTACGGTCCCCCTGCCGATTCTCGTTGATTTGAACATAAGCTCCGTTACCGGCGAGTAAATTCTGAGATATACTCCAGCTCTCAGCTAGACCAAAACTGGAGAGAAAACGAGTACCACTGCTAGTTCCGTCTGAGATCAATAAATCATTTCTGTTCTCTATCGATTTTCCAATGATCATTCCATTGGGAAGTTGAAATATATCGCCTTGAGTAGAATTAATGGGGATTAGTTCGATATCACCATCCGTGGTTCCTATCAAGTATGTGCCATCTAGTCCAGCAGAAACTGCCACCTTATCTCCAAGAACTCTTGCCGAGTTTACTCTTGTCGAGGTTACGAGTGAATTAACAGTACCAATAAGGTCCAAAACAAAACCATTACTACTTACAAAAATATTGCTGGGTCCTGTGCTATCAGACCTATCAATCAAAACCATTTGATTGTTAATTACGCCAAGTAG
>CAZJWW010000131.1:3370-7680 GCA_964549895.1 uncultured Gammaproteobacteria bacterium | reverse complement strand
TTCTAGTCTTCGAAAGGCTCTGTATTAAACAGACCTTCATTGTTTTTTACTAAGATTTCGACCTTTTGTTCAGCGTCTTTAAGTACGCTATGACAATGTTTCATTAATGCTACGCCGCGTTCAAAATCGCTGAGCGATTTTTCTAAATCCTGTTCTCCACGTTCCATACGCTCAACAATGCCTTCCAGTTCTTTATAGGCATTCTCAAAATCTAGTTTTTTTAAATCTTTCTTGGTCATTTTTTAAACCGCCTTTTTTAGCTTTTATGTCGGACGTTTGAGCGATAAGTGGAACAATAAGTTAAGCAGCGCATTCTAACACCGTTCTGCATAACAAATTACTTCTGATGGCTATATTGCTAACAAATAACTTGTATGCGCATTTGGTGTTTGAGGTCTTGGCAAATCGAGTTAGAATTAACATCTAGTGTAATATAACCATTTTAGCCTTTGCATCTGTGTATTACAGACATGCATTTCAGGCTATCAGCGACAATACCCAAAACATGTCCAACGACTACGATTCTTCCGCGATTGAGGTCTTAACCGGCCTAGAGCCTGTGCGTAAACGCCCAGGGATGTACACCGCCACTGAACGCCCCAATCATTTAGTACAAGAAGTGGTAGACAATAGTGTCGACGAGGCTATTGCAGGGCATTGTAAAAAAATTGATGTGACTCTGTATAAAGATGGATCGATCGAAGTTTCCGATGATGGTCGTGGTATGCCCGTGGACATTCACCCAGAAGAGGGGGTGCCTGGTGTCGAGGTCATCATGACACGTCTGCATGCCGGGGGTAAGTTTTCGAATAAGAATTACCGTTTTTCTGGCGGTTTACATGGTGTCGGCATTTCGGTAGTCAATGCACTTTCTAGAAATGTAGAGGTGTGGGTTAAGCGCGGCGGCACTGAATACAATATGTCGTTTGCAAATGGCATGAAAACTCATGATTTAGAAGAAATAGGCACTGTCGGCAAGCGCAACACCGGAACTACGCTACGTTTTTGGCCCGACGAATCTTTCTTCGACTCGCCTAAGGTTAATGCCAACCGATTATGTCGATTGTTGCGCGCTAAGGCGGTATTGTGCCCTGGACTTACGATCAATTTTGTCGATGAAATTAAACCAGCAAATGATGCAAGTTGGTATTATGAAGATGGCTTGAAGGCCTATCTATTGAGTGCCTTGGCTGACAACGAACGCCTTCCAGAAGAAGGGTTTCAAGGCAAGGAAGGTAATGACGACGAAGAAGTGGAATGGATCGTTGCTTGGTGTGCAGAAGCCTCAGAAGTCATTACTGAAAGTTATGTCAATTTGATACCCACTCCACAAGGCGGTACGCATGTTAATGGTTTACGTATTGGTTTAACCGAGGCTATTCGAGAGTTTTGTGATTTTCGTAACTTATTACCCAAAGGCGTAAAACTCTCGCCTGAGGATGTTTGGGTGCAATGTCAATATGTGTTGTCGGCTCGCATGAAAGACCCTCAGTTTTCAGGGCAAACTAAAGAGAAGCTGTCTTCTCGAGAAATTGCTTTGTTTATATCCACCAAGGTCAAAGATGCGTTTGCTTTGTGGCTCAATCAGAATCTCGAAGTCGGCGAGCGTATTGCCATGGTGGCGATTGAGAATGCCCAAAGTCGCTTAAAATCGGCAAAAAAAATTACCCGAAAAAAAATCACCGCAGGCCCAGCATTGCCCGGAAAATTAGCCGATTGTTCCAGTGAAGACATCGATATAACAGAGTTGTTTTTGGTGGAAGGTGATTCAGCCGGTGGCTCTGCTAAACAAGCACGTAACCGTGAGACTCAGGCGATAATGCCATTGCGCGGTAAGATATTAAATACTTGGGAAGTTGAATCTTCACAAGTACTCGCATCGCAAGAGGTGCATGATATTTCAGTGGCTCTGGGCGTGGACCCAGGGTCGGATAGCTTAGAAGGTTTGCGCTATGGCAAGATTTGTATTCTCGCCGATGCTGACTCTGATGGCCTGCACATTGCCACCTTATTATGCGCCTTGTTCGTGCGGCATTTTCGCGCATTGGTAGAAGCGGGCCATCTGTATGTGGCCATGCCGCCGTTGTATCGAATTGACCAGGCCAAGCAAGTGTTTTATGCACTAGACGACGACGAACACGATGACATTATCAAACAAATTAAGTCTGAAAAAGCCAATGCTAAAATCAACGTGCAACGGTTTAAGGGTCTCGGCGAAATGAATCCCAGTCAGTTGCGTGAAACAACTATGCAGGAAGAAAGCCGACGTCTAGTGCAAATGACCATTGGTATGGGTGATGGCACCGCCAAGACTATGGATATGTTATTGGCTAAAAAACAAGTACCAGCGCGCAAGGCGTGGCTTGGTAAAAAGGGCGATCAAGCGGAAATCTCATGAACCTCAAACCTGGTATCTATCAGCATTATAAAGGCCCTTTGTATCGAGTTGATATGCTTGCCAAGCATTCTGAAACTGAAGAAGAATTAGTAATTTATCAGGCTTTATACGGTGAGCGTGGTATGTGGGCTCGACCCTTAGTCATGTTTTTAGAAACGGTGGAAGTCGACAATAAAATTCGCCCTCGATTTGCCTATCTTAGAGATAAGGAATAGACGACTAGCAATAGACTGCTACTCGAGCGAATGTTATTGGTATTGTTATCACTGGCATTCATTCTTATAGTGATTGGCAAACACCGCACTGCGTTTCGCTGATGCAGGGTGCGTAGCTAAAAAACTATCAATCCGGCTCTCTTGAGTTTCGGCATTATTACTGTCTGGCTCTGGCGTCGTTATTTCTGGCTCC
Source organism: uncultured Gammaproteobacteria bacterium (assembly GCA_964549895.1). GTDB lineage: Bacteria > Pseudomonadota > Gammaproteobacteria > Arenicellales > Arenicellaceae > Arenicella. The sequence goes on along the minus strand of CAZJWW010000131.1, from coordinate 4,874 downwards.
GTTGCGATCGGTTTGTTGTTTTTAGTTCCTGCTGGTGGTGCATCAACCAGCTCTATGTTGGCGATAATGTTAAAAAAATCAGCCATAGAGTTAAGTCCATCTTTATCACAGCCCAAATAGTCTAGCGCATAACTGTCAGCATCGGTTTCAAATTCCCTCGAGTAGCTTAGTTGCAAAATGGCCACTGGTGCCGCGATCAATGTGCTGGATGCGCCGGATACGTCACCAGCGATAAATGCCACCACAAATGTCAAAATGGAAGCACGAACTAATTGGCGTAAACTGTGTTTGCCTTCAAGGTGACCCACCTCATGCGCGAGTATGCCGGCGAGTTGTACATCATTTTTAGCCAATTCAACCAGTTGGTCAGTCATGACAATGGTTCCAGAGGGGAAGGCTAGGGCGTTAGCGCCTACGGTTTTTTCAGCATCTCGCAATTTAAAAACATAACCTTTGTTACTCGCGTCTAATCGTTCTAATACTTGCTCAAACAATGCGTTTAATTCATCTTGTCGCGCGATTGACAAATTGCTCGGTTTGAACCAACGCTTTTCTAATTGCACTAATATTTTTTGTTCAATAACATCCGCCGTTTTATCAGGTAATGCATCCACAATTCTATCCGCGGCGGCTGGAACTCCCCAGCGAACAGTCGCTGCTACAACTAAGCTGGTAATGACGACTGCGACTAAAATCAAACCAAGGTTTGACTCGAGCTTATGCAATAAGTTCGATTTGTCATTGGGCAGTAAGGTCTCGGCAATCGTATCAACGGCGTCATTGTCGCTTGTTTCAAAACGACCCAATGAACCCAATTCAATGTAACGAGCGCTATTGCCTAGTCTTGAGCTAATCTTAATCGCAGAACCGTTAAGCATTTGTTCGTTGCCTACGGAAATTAAGGTTAGTTGCCCGTGATCATTAAGTCGCAGGACAGCTGCAGTTTGTGCTGAACTATTACCGTCGAAAAGTTTGCCCTGTACCTCAATCATCTCGATATGTTAGATGCCAACATCAAGGTCGAAGACTTCACCAAACTCTTCACCAAAGACATTTTGTTGCTCGTCTTGTTTTGCTACAAAGCTATCTAAATCGCCATTAACTTGTAAGGCAGTATGTGTAGCGCGATAACGAGCGGTACGTACCTTGGCCCAGGGAATAAATAACCCTAGAGTGAAAATAATACCTAAGGTATTAGTGAAGTAGATCATGGCTAATCCACTAGGCTTCATATTGGCGCGTAATCTGTGTTTTCCCACATCGGTATTTTGATAGATTAAGTTGTAGGTATGTGCAGCAATGTAGGCAAAAATAAATAAATATAACAATAGCGATATTATTTGCATAATAAAAAATCCAATACCTAGCTCCGGCGGAATAGGTTGATTTCGAATATCTGTTTCAGCGTTACCCGTATTAGACGGGTCTACATTTTGCAGGTCAAAATTTTCAAGATCTAAGTTCTCAAGATCTAAGTTCTCAAGATCTAAGTTCTCAAGATCTA
>CAZJWW010000131.1:0-3270 GCA_964549895.1 uncultured Gammaproteobacteria bacterium | reverse complement strand
TCAAGATCTAAGTTCTCAAGATCTAAGTTCTCAAGATCTAAGTTCTCAAGATCTAGGTTCTCAAGATCTAGGTTCTCAAGATCTAGGTTCTCAAGATCTAAGTTCTCAAGATCTAAGTTCTCTAACTCTGAGCTCTTTAAGTCAACGTTCTGAATATATCTTTGCGAAGTATGTAGGCTGCTAATTTCAGTATTTTGCAAGTTCTCAACCATGTCGGTTAGACCTAATATTTTTGCTAAAATAAAAATACAAATCGCAGCAGCCACAAGGATGAGTGCAACTTTTAGGTATATTTTGTAAAAAGGTTTTGCGCTGTCTAATCGGAGATTAAAATCCGCATTGCCATAACGGTGATTATCCGCAACGTAGCGTTTGGTGCGATAGATTAGGTAAGGGTAGACGGCGAATACCAATAGAATTGCCAGCGGTATCAGAGCAGCAAAATATAGCCCTGGACCTCCGTTTCCGGCGCCAGCTGGAGAGCCGCCACCTAGCACGGCAATGAATATGCCGATTAATATCATTGGCATAAACGCCAGTAGTGGTATCAATACGAATACTTTGACAGATTCTTTCAAATCTTGGTGAAAGCCAAAGCGGATATTGCGGTATTGACTGTAGCGCGCATTGAAGGCCAAAGATTTCATAATGACCCATGGTGCTAGAATAAACAGCAACAAACCTAATACGATGCCTACCGTAGGCAGATAACTACTGGCTAGGTTGTAAAGCACGAAAAATACCACCGCGATAATTCGTCCTTTGAGTATTTGCATTGGCAGGGCGGTATATTCAAATGACGAACCTTCTAAATAGGTATTGCCATAAAAATATTGCTTGTTACGGACTTTCGCCCACGCTGAAAATATACCGAGAGTAACGATAGTGAGTAATATATTTACAATCCAGATTCCAAAGTACTCGCTACCGGTGCCCTTGAATTCAAAGCGTGAAATTGCTGGTTTTTTATTTACGACTGCATGACGGTTTACGTCGTTTTCCACGTGTTTTCTCCATTTTTATTTTTATAAATAGTTCTCAGAGTAAAACTGACTCCCCCCAAGAATCAGCGCAAACTATAACTCAATTCTTTCTTCAATTGTAGCGCAGACTTTTTTCTCGAAAATAGCGGAATGACGTGGAAGAGTTATCAAATATCGTATAGTGCTACTAAGCGAATCCCATTAAGAAGATAATCGTTGGGTTCAAGCTCGTGCAATCGGCCCAATGTTTTGATATAACTATTGTGCAAGTCGCTTATATTATTATCTTTTTTATGGAAGAATCAATGACGCGCTGGTATGGTTTATGAGCTATCTTACTGCTTTAACTTCACTCTAAAACCCTAAGTGTTTCACGGGTAATTGGCAGCAAAGAGTATACGCGCGAGTATCATTTTTAGAAACAGAGTCTTAATTTAGATTTAGCCTATGAGAATACGACAGCTCGGCGATCCAATTTTACGCCAAACTGCAAAAGTGGTTAACGAAGAAGATTTTTCGTCTTCGCGGGTCAAGCAAACCCTTGCTCATATGCGTGAGGTGTTAAACGGCATAAAAACTATTTCTGATGAGAATGGCAACGCTTTGTCTGCGCCTCAGCTTGGTTATTCTATGCGTATTGTATTGTTGAGGATCGATCAGGAGTTCGTGGCTATGATCAATCCGGAGTTTAATCCAGTGGATGACACTACCTTTGCCTTTGAAGAAGAGTGTTTTAGCATGTATCAACTGCGCGGCACCGTAGAACGTTATAGGTATATAGCCGTTAACTATTTGGATGAAAACAACAACCCTCAATCATTTCAACTTAATGGCGAGAACGCTGGCTTGCTTCAGCACGAAGTTGATCATCTCGACGGCGTTCTATTTATCGATAGGTTGAACGAGGGCGAGTCTCCGCGCAGTATTGACTATGATTTGCGCGAGCACCCGCAGCGACTCGCACAAGTAAAGAAAATGCTGGCGTATATGGTGGGCGTTTAGGCGCTGCGCACTTGTACGGGCACACCATTGAGAGCGGCATTGCCGCTGATTAGATCCAGCAATTTATCATCGGTTAACTCATTACAATTACTGCCTTGCTGTTGCGCAGCAATATCCATTTTTACATTGTGACGCTTATGGCCCCAACCGTGCGGCAGGCTGACAACGCCAGGCATTAATTCATCAGTAGCAATTACAGTTGTAGTAATACTGCCCACTCGAGAACTGATGGTTACTTCTGATTCGTCCTTCAAGCCTCGAGAGTTTAAATCATCTGGATGCATCATTAATTGCCAGCGCGGCTTGCCTTTAACTAGGCGATGATAATTATGCATCCAAGAATTATTGCTGCGCACGTGGCGGCGGCCTATTAGCAACAAGTCATGTTCGTTACTAGTCGTTTTCTGTTCGTTTTTGCTTCGGCCTTCGAGACGTTCCAAGTCATGGATTATGAAATCGGGTGCGCAGTCGATCTGACCACTCTCGCTAGGGATTCGAGCAGTTGCGCTCGGAGTCAGCGGGCCAAGATCAATGCCATGCGGCGCGGCTAGAATTTTATCAAAGGTTAGGGCTATTTCTGGATTTTGCTCAGGACCAAGTTCACCACCATCGACTCCAGCCTGTACTAATAGCTCAGGAGCAGGTAGAGGTTTGAAATCAATGCCTTTTATTTCAGCGATTTTGGCTGACAAGGCATTCATAATCTCCCAGTCGTGCATCATGCCTTCTTCAGGTTCAAAAACGGGGTGATTGTGTCTGGCGGTATTGCGTACCGCTAGCCTATGAAAAGCAATGTCATAATGATCGTGTTCTATGGAACTGGTAGGCGGCAAAATAATATCGGCATGGCAGGTCGTGGCGTTTATATAAAAGTCAAAAGCGACATAGAAGTCCAATGATTCAAACGCCTTCTTTAAGTCGGAACTATTGACACTTGAGATTATCGGGTTGCCGGCAATAGTCACCATTGATTTTATTTGACCTTCTCCTGGGGTGAGTATTTCTTCTGCCATCACTGCCGCTGGCAATTCGCCAGCAAATTCGGGCAAACCACTAACCCGCGATTGAAATAAATTAAAATGGCCACCACCCTTAGTACCTTTGCGCACATAACCAAAGGCAGGTGAGGTAACTAATGAACCGCCGACCGTGTCAAATGCGCCTATTAAAATGTTAATTACTTGAATAGCCCACTGACAAAGGGTGCCGAATTCTTGCACTGACACCCCCATGCGACCGTAGATAACGGCGCGGTCAGTTTTAGCTAAATCAAGGGTTAGGTCTT
>CAZJWW010000130.1:0-7710 GCA_964549895.1 uncultured Gammaproteobacteria bacterium | reverse complement strand
TTGATGTAATACCCCTAAACCCGCCACTGTAAATGCGCTGTGCAGATTGTATTGCTCCATACCAAGTTCGTTAACTTGATCCTGACCTACCATACCGCGACGCTCGCCAGCCGATACACACACGACTAACTCTACGCCGCCTTCGGATAATTCCAGCCACGCTGCGAGCATATCAAATTCATCGTTCAGGGGCGCGGCTAAAGCAGACCCTTGCGTAACGCCATCTTGGTAGAAAAATACTTGACTGATTTCATGCCCTGCATCCAACGCTGCTCGACAAAATCGCCACGCACTATAACCTGACTGTTGGGTATAAAGCCCGCCGCTAACCAATAGATTAATTTTCATATTCGTGCGATTTAATTGAAGTATTGCTCTTCCAACGTTGCCATGTCTTCTTTGGGCATCTGCAAATAGAATCCGTGTTTGGCGATATCGTTTTTGATTTGATGCGGATCAGCCTGTGGGAGTTTTTGATTCTCACGCAATTCAAACTTTACTACTAAAGAAAGTTCTCCCAATAAAGTGAGCAAACTCTTAGGAAAGTTTTCGGGCAGCTGGTCCGCTGAAAATTCTTCGGCTAAATAAAGATAGTGGTTGTCTTTATTGTCGCCTTTGTATACATAGCAATCCATAACTATCTCTCACTAAAATTTAACCTTTGCGGATAATAAACGCATCCACCCGCGGGACAGTTTCGCCTTTGTTGTAGCATACTAATTCATGCGGAAGATGCTTTAACATGGCATCAAAATCGGCTTTGGCACTTGGGTCTGTTGCCTCCAAATATAAATATTCGCCAGCGACCATTTTCTTAAGCGCCAGTTTAGCGCGTAATAAAGGAATGGGGCAGCGCGTATCACGAGCATCGACCTTGGTATGTATGGAGTAATTATCTGTCATGACGTTAATGCTCTGTTAACCTCAGCTAAGGTAGTATAATGCTAAATTGAATCATTAAATGATACCGAATTGCTTAAATAGACAGTAAGAAACCGTATTAAAACACGGTCTCAGTATGTTAACTGCAGTCTTAAAAAGTAGACTAATGCACGATTTAAAATATAACCCATATTGATTATATCCTTATCTTTAATTTTGACCACGATGCTGGTCCGTACCAACTTACTCGAGATACATCGCAAACGTTTAGTATGACAAACCTCTAATACCACAAACTTCTAATACCACAGACTTAGAATTGTAATCATGACCCAGTATCGCAGTACAAAATCTCATTCCTCGAAACCCGTTAAACACAGCAGCAATAAGGTTGCGGTATGTTTTGCGCACACCCTAATAGCATCCGTCATGTTATTGGCATTGTCGTTGCCAACAACCGCAGAAACAGATCACTATGACCAATTACCCGATTTAGGTTCAAACGCGGCTAAGTTTTTATCTGATGATAAAGCGCAAATACTGGGCGAGTCGTTTATTAGGCAATCGCGCTTTCAGCAACCTTATGTCTACGACCCAGAATTAGTCGGCTATATTAACCGCCTTGGGCAAAGATTATTAGCTGTAAGTGAAGAAGCCCACAAAGAATATAATTTTCATCTGATCGATAACAACACCATCAATGCCTTTGCAGTCCCTGGCGGACAAATTGCCCTGCATACCGCAATCTTAACCAAATCGGAATCTGAAAGCGAATTAGCATCGGTAATTGCCCATGAAATCGCGCATGTCACTCAACGCCATATTGCCAGACGACTTGAGAGCCAACAATACGATCGATGGTTATCCATTGGTGCTTTATTAGCAGCGGCGGCTCTAGGTGGTGCTGAAGGCGCGCAAGCAGGTGCTTCTTTGGCCAATGCCAGTATTATTGATCGAACGCTGCGCTATAGTCGTGGATTTGAAGCCGAAGCCGATTCATTAGGTATTCGTTTATTAAGCCGAGCTGGTTTTGATCCTAAAGGCATGGGTGATTTTTTCGAACGCCTGATGTTAGAAAGTAGAATTAATAAATCCAATGCGCCAGAGTTTTTAAGGTCGCACCCCCTCACTATTGACCGTATTAGCGAATCGAAAGCACGAATAAACTCATACCCACCGGGCGGTCCGCAAGATGAAAGCGAATTTTTATTAATGCAGGCTAAAGCCCAGGCCAGCTACGACCCAAATAAGGCCCTAGTCCGCGACCTTTACAAACAAAAAATTATAGAGGGCGATGAAAGTTTGCCCACTCATTATGGTTATGCCTTAGCCCTGTCAAAAAATACCGAACACGCGGCTGCAAGACGAGAATTTAAACGTATATTAAAGGAGTTTCCAGACAATGTTAGCTTGCGCATTGTGCAAGCAGACAACGAACTCGAAGCGGGTAAAATAGAACGTGGGCTAGAGATGCTAAGGGTTCTCTACAAAGAGCAAACACAAATCGACAATCACATGATTGACGTCTACTACGCCAATGCTTTAGTACTCACGGGTCGCAATGAAGAAGCTCTACCGATTTTACGTTCGGCCATTGCTAATAACCCCGATGAACCGTATTTCCACTCACTATTGGCGCGCGCCTATGGTGAGTTAGGAGAAGAATTTAAATCCTTTATGTCACGAGGTGAATTTCACTATCAACGCGGGCATTACGAATTCTCCTTAAAGCAATTCAGGCGCGCCAATCAACTGGCAGAATCACAATACGACAAAGCCCGCACCAGCGCCCGCATGAATGATATTCAAAATGCTATTGCGGAATTGAAAAGCTTATAAAATTCAACTTTGCGAGTTGCGGAATAAAATTCTGACAATTAAGCAAAAAATGCGGCAATGCATTCCGCCGTTGCTTCGGGTTGCTCTATGTGCAGCATGTGCCCAGAATCTTTGATCAAAAAATAGTCGTCATCGGCAATCGATAATAATTCTTTCACCTGTGAAATTCGATCGATCGATTCATAACGCTCATACATAAACGACTGCCCCGCCATTACCAAACCGACTCTTGCCGTGACTTGTTTCCATACTTCGACGGTATCTTCATATTGATAGCGCACAGGATTAGTATAACGATGTTTATGATCGTGCTTTAGCATCCATGCGCCATCATGCTCGTCATCATTTACTGGTTTACCCCACATCAACGCTAATTCCTCAATAGACTCTGTGGATAAACTTGGATTACCCTTGTAGATAGAATGCATTAACATGCGCTTATCGGGGTAAATTTTAGACGGTTCTTCGCTGAGTATCTCGCGCAACCATCGACGATACTTTTCTGGCGCCTCATTGGGTTCACTCGGTGCTAAGCCGGCAGAATCCAAGCTCAACACACGATTCACTCGCTGCGGATGTATACCAGCATACATCACGACTATATTCGCACCCATGCTATGTCCGACGAGGTTGACTGACCGATTCGGTGCATAGTGATTTAGTATGATCTCTAAGTCCGCAAAATAGTCCGGAAACCAATAAGCGGGCGCATGATCGCTATTGCCAAAGCCGCGTAAATCGGGTGCCACGATATGGTATTTTGATTTTAGATATTCTGCAGAATACTTATAGGTAGCACCACAATCCATCCATCCATGCAACATAAACAAAGTGGGGTTTTCTGCATCACCCCACTCTTGCACATGAATGTTCAGACCACGAACATTAATATTATTGGTTTTCAAAATACCTCCAAAGAGCTCGCCTCTAGCTGCGCTAAGTTGTCAAACCATCGATCGACAAGCCAACCACTTTTTGCATCATGCGAATCACTTGATTACTGTAGCCAGCTTCGTTGTCGTACCATACATACAGCACCACACGCGAACCATCGGCAATGGTTGCGCCACCATCAATCACGCTCGCGCAGGTGGTACCGACGAGGTCAGAAGAAACAACTTCCGTTGAGTAAGTAAAACCAATTTGCTCTTGCAGTGGCGAGTGATAAGAAATGTTTCGGAAAAATTCATTGAGTTCTTCCGCAGTTACCTCTTTACTTAAATTCAAATTCATCACTGCCATAGAGACATTCGGCGTAGGAACGCGGATAGCGTTGCCGGTTAATACACCAGCCAACTCTGGAAGCACTTTGGCCACCGCTTTAGCCGCGCCGGTAGAGGTGATCACCATATTCAGTGGCGCACTGCGACCACGTCGTTCAGCTGGGTGATAATTATCAATTAAATTTTGGTCGTTGGTATAGGAATGAATGGTCTCTACATGGCCACTGACTATGCCAAACTCATCATTAAGAACCTTAAGCGGCGGCACAATCGCATTGGTCGTACAGGACGCGGCGCAGAGAATGGTATCGCTGGCTTCGATTAAATCATCATTAATCCCGTAAACAATATTTTTAATGTCGCCTTTAGCGGGCGCCGTTAACAACGCTTTTGATACCCCAGGACACGATGTATGTTGACCAAGACCTGCTTCGTCTTTCCAAATACCCGTGTTATCAACCACCAGCGCATCTTTAATGCCGTACTCGGTGTAATCGACTTCGGATGGTGAATTCGCGTAGATAAATTGAATAAAATTACCATTCGCAATCAACGCCTGATTTTCAACGTCGACCTTAATTGAACCATCGAATTCACCGTGCACGGAATCGCGGCGCAATAACTCAGCGCGCTTCTCGAGATCTTGCAATACTTCACCTTTGGCACGAATCACCACGCCACGTAAGCGCAATTTAGCACCCGTACCTGTGCGATCAATTAATAGCCGTGCCAATATTCGTCCAATTCGACCAAAACCATACAAAACAACATCGTGCGGCTCAGAGTCTTCAGGTTTTGCTTCACCCAAAAGCTGTGATAAACGACGATTCAAAAACACTTGCATGTCTTCTTCTTTATCGAGTGATAAATACTCATGGCACAATTTTCCTAGGTCTATGCGGCAGGGCCTTAAATCCATTTTCTCCAGCAATTGAAGCATGGTGTAGCTCTGCACCATATCCAACGATTCACCGACAATAAGCGCACCGTGTAAGTGCGCGTTGATAATTGAAATGGTGGATGCGTTCATGATTTTCTGTCCAAACACTCGCACTACGACGCTTGGCCCTCGGTACAAAGAACCCAACAGTGGAATCATTTTTTCTGCCAACGCTTGGCGATCATTCCAATTGGTGAGGTGCTGTTGACTCAATTCTCTAGTCATAACGTGCCTTTCTCCTATTTATTTTTTTCTTACATACAACTTAGACCTAATAAAGGCGTGATCTAGCTGCGATTTTTCGTGGAGCGCAAGTATAACCAATTTGACAATAGAATTGTATGACAAAGGTTGTTCTGAAACATTGTTTAAAACATTAAAAAGCCCCACACGCAAAACGTGCAGGGCTTTCATTGTCATCGATTAAATATTAATCGTCATTAATAATAAAGACCCGTTGCAATGCACTGCCGTCGTCGGCAATCTCAGCATTTCGTGCGTTGCTTAACTCAAATCTAAACGCTTCATTCGCTTCTACAATATTGTCATCATTGATGGTCATAGTGCGTGTTCTTCTAACAACTCCTGGAGGGAACACAATGGTACCACTACGATCAATATAATCCACACCACTGGTGGCTGGATTATTTTGGCCACTCGGTATCACGGTTCTAAAGTCGACTCTTATTTCGTCAGTCGATGGTTCAGAAAGCAACACTTCAACTCGAACAAAACCGTCATCTTCGCGAGCGGAGGTTCGAGCCACCGTTAATTCAGGCAAATCAACCGACGCTATGTCATCGTCATTTAATATAAAAACGCGTTGCAAGCCGCTGCCGTCGCCGGCAATCTCTGCATTTATTGGCTGACTTAACTCAAACCGAAAAACCTCATTGGGCTCTACATCATTGTCATCCAATACCATCATGGTGCGCGTTCGTCTTATGACTCCTGGCGGAAAGACAATAGTCCCACTGCGATCGATGTAATCCACATTACTCGTTGCGGGGTTATTCTGTCCATTTGGCACGACCGTTCTGAATCGCACTCTTACTTCTTCATCGGAAAGCTCGGACAAAAGCACTTCAACCCGAGCGAAACCATCACCTTCTTGAGCAAAGGTTCTAGGCACAGTGATTCTGGGTAAAGTATTTGAAGCAACCTCAAAAGCGCCGACATCTGAGCCTGCGCCCTGTGGACGAGCTGTACCAATTTGGTCCACAACAAGGTCGGAATTTAGCGCCGTATCGATAGCTGGGCTACCGACCCCTAAGGCGTGTGTCATCACGCAAGCTTGACTGCCGAGCGCACCACTCATTACAACACAGCCATTGTCTGCCAAAGGCAGCAATACGGGGTCGATTGCTCTAGCCAAAGTTTGACAACTGCCATCTTCAATAATGCTGGAACTATCAATATTTATTTGAGAATCAACGCGATTAAAGCAGTCACTACCGCCAATAGTATTAGCGATAATGCTATTGGTGATATTAATTGCTCCGCGCTCCTCAGCGGCTATTGATGCGCCGGAACCAGTCGATGAATTACCTGAAATAGTACTACCAATGATATTAACAAACGAGGGGCCGAATCCAGAATAATATGGGTCTGGTGAGAGTGATTGAATCACCGAAACAGCGCTCCCCGAACGCGACGAAGAGTTCGCCGTGATGGTGCTATTAATTATATCTGTGTAGGCATAATAAAATAAGTCGACACCCCCATCGGAATTATCGGAAACTGTAGTGCTATCTATGGTCACCTGCGAAAGATTACCGGCGGATATTCCTGAACCGCTATTTCCAGACACATTGCTGTTAATAACATTTAGTTCACTGAGTGAGGCACTGATGCCATCGCCATTACTGTTGGACGATATATCACTATTGATTACATCAACATTGGAACTGTAACCGCGCACACCATTAGACACCTGACTGTTAGTAAGTGAGACGGAGGAATAACGTGTATCAATACCAAATACTCCAAAACCTGAACTTGTGCCCCCAGCGATTGTCGCATTGATAATTGTCAAACTCGCATTATCTACAAAGAAGGCTGAAGACTGTAGGCCCGCGTCTACCGTCACCCCATTGCCATTAAGAATCAATGACGGTCTTGAAACCACATCAAAATTTACAATATTCGAAACCTCTAACACCCCATTTACCAAACTAATAGTATCCCCAGTTAGGGTATCGGCGATATTAACAATATCATCATCGCCGAAAGGCCCACCAACGTTAGTACACCCCTGCTGGAGCACACCAGTATTGAGCGAAACGATCGCATCTCGCAAGGTACAATCGGTACCGTCATCCAAATTAGAATTTACCTCAATGGTAGCCGCATTCGCAGTACCATGAGCCATACCGATTCCAAACAACGCTATTTTAATAGCCGATGCTAATGGAGATAATGTTGGTGACAGGCTATGTTGGTAAATTGGACAATTCGATTTTCTTTTTTTGTCTGCGCGTTTAATGTCCGAGCTTTGTTCTTTATAAATCATTTAAGTCTCCGTGTGGATCAAGCCAGTTACTGGCTTTGTACATCGTTGTTCCCTTTTCCTACCTACCTGAATAACGCTAATGTACAGCACAAACAAGATCATTCAACCCATGCATATTGATGGGGCGAACACCAGTTTTATGATTTGAAACTTGTCTTAATTCTGCTTATGCTCCAGCGCATCTTCATCAGTACGAAAAAGCCACATACACAGCGCATGCAGAGCATCTGATGTACCGTGATTAAATCGCGGCGACTAATACAAAACTATAATGAAACTTCAGTCGTCATTCAAAATAAACACCCGTTGCAGTT
>CAZJWW010000129.1:0-7780 GCA_964549895.1 uncultured Gammaproteobacteria bacterium | reverse complement strand
CCTTGAGTGCCGCTCGACCAATGTAGCGATGTAACTATTATTAGAACCAGCAATTAAGTCTCCTTCCCAATGTCCTGGCACTGCACGATCTTCTATCGAGGCAGGTCGCTTACTGATTGGTACAGCATCCACAATGGTTCCAAGGCCTTTTCTTTTTAAGCTCGAATAACGAGAGCGGCGCATAACACGGCCGCTTCTCAAACAGGCTAAAAGCTCCTTTTTAAGCACACCTCTGGCTTGAACAAATAAGCTTTTATAAATCGTTTCGTGTGACACGTGATAGTTTTTATCATCAGGGTATTGGCGTTTAAGCCAACCCGTAACTTGTTCAGGAGACCATTGACGTTGTAGCTTTTGAGTAATTAAACGTATTAATTCTAGTCGTCCAGCAAGTTTGCATGTCTTTGGTCTCAGTGTGCGTTGCCAAGCCGCTTTTTCAGCAGTAGCGGCTCGATAATCAGCATAACCTCCATTACGTTTTATTTCACGGCTTATGGTTGATGGGGATCGTTTGAGCTGGGTTGCAATTGATCGCATTGACAGCTGCATCGCTAGACCTCTAGAAATCACCTCTCTCTCGTCAAGAGTGAGGGACAGATGCGAACGTTTTCGATGTCTAGGACGATAACCGCCAGTTACTCGCAGTATGTTTTGAATTGATGAATGATTACGATCAAACAGTCGCGCGATATCATGTAACGTATCACCTTGTTTCCACCGTTCCCACATCAATTCCTTTTGTTGAGTTGAATAATTAATTCTGCGTCGATATTGCATTTCTTACACCTCATATTAGTATCTAAATATAAAGTGTTGCGTTGACCGATTGAACTCACAGCAAGTTAGAGACAAATTGCGTATTTAATGAAGCTGTTGCATACTCAAAATGGTAATTATAAAAAGGGGCACTTGCCCCTTTGGTTAAGAGTGCATCGATATATATGAAATTACACACAAAGGATTTAGAATTTAACTATATATCACTCGCTAATTTTTATCGTCCATATTTGCCTTACTCCAAATCTTCAATTGAAGAAGCCTTTCCAGGTACTGTAGTTAAAGAAGAGGAAATAGTATCGATTTACCAATACAAGAGGACGTATTTTTCGGTATACGTTGATGGAATGGATAAGCCTGCGTTTTATATTAACCGAGCCCCTGATGCGTGGTTCAATGATGCGAAAGGCGAATGGGCGGGAATAAGTGCATCTGTAGTAATTACAGATTCACCAGCTATGATTCTTGGCAAATTTCAAGTTGGAAAGACACTACTGAAAGAGTTTCAAGATGAGCACTTGAGGGATTTTGAAAAAGGGTTGAACGGCTCACGTTGGGTAAAGAAAGATCCTCAACTCCCAGATGTTAAAGAGCATCTCTGGCTCCGAGGAGGTAAAGAAACCAAGCTGTATGACAGCAATTTTTTATTTTTTCTGCCAGATGAATATGAGGGACCGATTGATCTTGCCCCAAAACAAATATTAGAAGAAGCTGTATTGGGCTGGGTGTCTTTTCACTTCTCAGATATGGATGCCTTACCGCTAAATATTATGGGTATAAAACTCCCGAAAGAGGACGAAGCAGTTTTAACAGACAAGAAAAAGGTATTGAAAAATGCGCTAAAAACTTTAAAGACTCCTCTAGAAATAGTATTAGAAAACCAACAACTACTTATTGCCGCGGATAGGGCCAAGCAATTTACTAAAAAAAACGCACTAGAGGGCTATATCAGGTTAAGCGAATTGATGCTGCACGATATAGACCCTTCTATTGTCAAAGAGAAGATCAAAGAAGCCTTCAAAGGCAAAAAGAAGCGGAAGCCAATAGAACTATTGCAACAAATTCTAAATATTCAGACTATTGATAATAAGCAGTTTTTTCTCCATTTTGATTGGAAAGATAGTGCGTATGAGTTCGACTTGAGACTACGAAAAAGCATCTCTGAAAATGATGCAGAAAAGATACCAACCATCAATTCAAAAACAGTAATGCTCATTGATGTGCTTGAGGAGTATGAAATCAGCTTAAAACAGATTGGTATTGAGTTGCAAGGCATCGATACTGATAGCGATGAACATGTCTTTTGTCTTTACAAATCAGAAGATAAGGTAGCCGTAATTGAACTGTTAGCACAAACTCAGATATATTTTCCTAGTTAATAAAATAGGTAAGTAAGTTGTGAAGCCTTGCGTTTTGAATGACCGCTATGGGCCGTGGGTTCAACCGATCGACGCAAGTTAGAGACAAATTGTGTATTGGATAAGGCTGTTGCATAGCAATTTTTCACACAGTAATAGCCAGTAGACTATTTAAGTTTTCATACTTTTACTTTAAACTTAAAGTATATTTTTAATTGAAGGCAAACAACTATGGCTACTAACTCCCACTGGGGCAAATTCGACTGGCAAGACCCATTTCTATTTAATCAGCAGTTGAGCGATGAAGAACAAATGGTGCGCGAATCTGCTGCTAAGTACTCATCTGATAAATTAGCGCCTCGTGTGATTGAAATGTATCGCGAAGAAGGCGTAGACAGAAACATCTTTACTGAGATGGGAGAGCTTGGGCTATTGGGGTCTATGATCGAAGGCTATGGGTGTGCGGGTATGAATTACACCTCATACGGATTAATTGCTCGCGAATTGGAAAGGATTGATTCAGGTTTTCGATCAATGATGAGCGTGCAGTCTAGCCTTGTTATGTACCCCATTTATGCCTACGGTTCAGAAGAACAACGCAACAAATATCTCCCTAAGTTAGCCACAGGCGAACATGTTGGCTGCTTTGGATTGACTGAGCCAGACCATGGTTCAGACCCGAGCAGTATGGTTACTCATGCCAAACAAACGGCCGATGGTTTCCTATTAAACGGCGCTAAGATGTGGATATCTAATTCCCCCATTGCTGACGTTTTTGTGGTGTGGGCTAAAACAGAAGACGATGTTATTCGCGGCTTCATTTTAGAAAAAGGCATGAAAGGATTATCGGCGCCTAAAATTGCTGGTAAGCTTTCCCTACGTGCCTCTGTGACTGGTGAGATTGTGATGGATAATGTCTTGGTCCCTGAAGAAAATCTTTTGCCTAATGTATCGGGCCTCAAAGGGCCAATGGGTTGCTTAAGCAGTGCTCGCCTTGGAATCGCTTGGGGAACCTTAGGCGCAGCCGAAGCGTGTTGGCATACCGCTCGACAGTATGTATTGGATCGCAAGCAATTTAATCGACCGCTGGCGGCTAACCAATTGATTCAAAAGAAGCTAGCTGACATGCAGACGGAAATCAGTATTGCGCTACAATCAGTACTGCGCGCCACACAGTTGAAGGATGAAGGTAATTTAGCACCTGAGACCATCTCACTAATTAAACGAAACTCCTGCGGCAAATCACTAGACATAGCCAGAGCCGCTCGTGATATGTTGGGTGGCAATGGCATCTCAGACGAATTTCCGATTATGCGTCACATGGTTAACTTAGAAACAGTAAACACCTATGAAGGAACGCATGATATTCATGCACTTATTTTGGGCCGTGCACAAACGGGTATTCAGGCCTTTTTTTAGCACTCACTCAAAATGAATACTATCGCCTAAAATTGTCACCTAAAACTATGGCCTAAAACTATGGCCTGTGATCTTCAGTGTGGCAGGCCTTGCAGTTACGTAATGGCCCACTATGCTGACCATCATTTCGTTTATCGATATGACAGGTCATGCATAGATCATGGAATTGATCTCTCATCTTAAAGGCAATTTTAGAATCTTTACGGTGACAATCTAAACATAAGCCCTGCCCTGTATCATCTTGAAAGTTATGATGACAAGTCACGCATTGTTGTTTGGCGTGATCGGCATGGGCGAATGTCATGGGCAACGGCACATCGAGATGAACTGAGTCCTGTTTGAACTTGTTTTGTTGGAACGCAGCTTGATTGAAGTTAGTAAAAGGGAAACTAATAGGCGATGTTTGGTCAAAACTATTGGACGACCACAACAATAGCGCGCAGGATGCTATGAGTAAAGCCAAACTAATTGCAGGGCCTAGTTTCATAATGACGTGGGCTTCATAGCGACATGGATCTCATCGACTTATGCCCACTCGCAACACACAATAAACGATCAATGCGATCACACACACAATACCCAAATTCCGCGTCCCGAACGACGCATCAACAGAAATCATGGTGGGCAACATGTAAGCACCGAAAGCGACGGTGACCAAGGCGATCATCTGCCATAAATAAATAATGTAAAAGCCACTGAGCAGCACATGAATTAAGGCAGTAATTAATATAGCCACCGATAAGTAACGATGCCAACCTTGAAAAGACGGATATCCGATGTAACTTTTATTGCGAAACGTAATTACGGATGTAAACGTTACCAGCAGCAGAAGGCCCGCACTCAATACGCCTGCCACCATATAGTGCGGAGCGCCCCACCTGAGATACTCCCAAACCACTGAATCTCCTACAAGGAACCATAAGGCGTGCCCGAAAACCGCAAAAAATACGCCTATTCCTAACCATCTATGCTCCGAGGAACCGCCGAGACCACCACGACCATGCAATGTTAAGACAAAGATCAAGACCAAGGCGAGAAACCCCAGCCCGTTACCAACTTCCCAATACCAACCATCGCCAAGCGTAGGTCGCGCCGCCAGTGCGACAGAAAAAACCAGCCCCACCAACACTGACCAAGGTTTTAAATAGAGAGTTTTGGAGTTCAGAGTTTTGGAGTTTTGAGTTTTGAAATTAAAACCAAAAGCTTATCTCATAGATGATTGGGCTAATGCTGTGAATAGTATTTCGCAACCGCGGCTATTTGTTCTTCAGTCAGCTCATTGGCAATCACCGCCATAATGGGGTGGTCACGTTTGCCTGATCTATAATCCAATAATTGTTTTTTAAGATAGGCTTCCTGTTGCGCAGCCAGATTTGGCCAAATAGATGTGACTGTAACGCCAGCCATACCGTGACACGATACACAATTGGCGCGTACATGTTGACCCGGGGAACCCTCGTCAACAGGCGCGGGAGTCGCTGGCTCGAGAGCTGAATAATAATCAGCGAGTTCGGTAATTTGAGTATCGCTTACACCGTCTAATAACGCGGCTGGCATTCCTTCGTCAACTCGTATGCCATCTCGAAATGCACGCATTTCTTGCACTAAATAGTCACGTTGCTGACCTGCTAAATTAGGCCAGAGTGTATTGCTAGAAACGCCATTTTCTCCATGGCAAGCAACACAGCTCTCCGTTAGCTCAGGGGCCTGCCCATTGGCATTGAGGAAAAACACGGCACCCATTAATCCAATTAGTAACTTTTTCATAATTCGGGCTCCAATCTCAAACTTAAAATCAATTTTTTTCGGTAGTCCACCGTTTCGTTAAGCGGTTGTCTACGATATTCGGCTACTTCTTCAGCATCATAGGGTCGCCAATCTAGTTCACTAGAATCGCCGAATTTTTGTAACATCCAGTTCATCACCTCCGCTAACTCTGCGTCATTGAGGACCGAATTAGCCGCACCAGGTACGCGAATTAAATATTCACGCCCTTGCTGTGTTGCCATAAATTTATGCATAAAACCTTTCAATTCGGGCACGCTCTTATGGCCGCTTCCATCCGCTACATGGCAACCTTGGCAAAACATTTGATAGTTAAACGTGGCTCTCTTTTCACCCACACGTTCAGCGTTTTTTGTGTCCAGCTGATTCGCCGTATAGGAATCGGTTGAGAAGGCCATAGATGAATAAAACTGAGCAATGACGCCAAGCGAAAAACTCAGCATTACGGCACGCACTATAACTCCTCTTTTTCTTGCTCGAATGCCAAGCCGACCACAATAGCGGTAGAGCAATGATAAATAGAACTCTCAGCACCTAAACACCAATTAACATCATTGGATTTATCGGATCGATACAAAGGTCGATCTCCTTCATCACGTTGGCACAAACAGGTACCGCACTGCGTTTTTCCACAACAATCATTATAAGAGATAACATATTTACGACCATCAACTGGATTCAAACAAGTACCGATCCACGTAATTGGCGACATTTGCGTTCCTGGCGGACATACGTCGTAGCTACCGCCGCAACATTCGCATAAAAAGCCATCAACCGCACAATAGCGCCAATAATCGCAAGAGCTAGGATCTCCAGCATCTTGTGGGAGTTTGGCTTGCCCCCCTTCATCAGCTGCTCTCGCGACCGGGAGTAAAGGAATCAACGCACTGCCGACCAAGCCACCGCCTAAGGTTTTTAGCCAGCCTCTTCGTGACGAAGTTTGCGCGACCTTGCGTGCCGAATTCTCAAAAAATCGGTCAAAAAATTTCATTTAAGCGTTACCTCTTTTGCAATCTCTGCTTTCCGACTTGTTGGATTTTTCATGTAATCTTGAATGGACGCAACTTTGCGCTCTTTGGCTTCGAACAAACTATCAAGATGCTCTCGCGAATTTACAATGCCAAGTGACGCAATGGACCCGTCTTCGTTAATTAGTACCGCATAGGGCAGTTTCGCAACCCCATAGGTTTTGCCCAACACTTCTGAAACGATATAAGGGAAAGATTGTAGGCCCTGTTGTTGCACATAGGCTTCATGATCTTGCGCTTTACCATCACTGCCAATAATAACATTAAGCCAGTCCGCTTCGCTCTTAGCGGCAGACTTAATTGCAGGTAACAAAGACTTACACACTGGGCAATCTGGTGAGGCGAAAAATAATAAAAGCGACCGCCCTTCTTTATCCGCACCACCAATCTCAATCATGCCGTCGTGCAAACTGGGTAATGATAACAATGGTGCTTGCTCACCGACTTTCAAATTTTGATTCATTGCTAGTGCACCAGCCGGTGCGACACGCTCAAACAGAACTCCAATCTGACGAGTGAGCGCGTAGATCACCACTCCCATTACTAGGACCAGTATCCACAAGACAATATTTGAAATGACTAATAAACTCATACTGAAATTATGTTTTGCTCAATATTTCTATTTTTTGTTGATTAAGCATTAACTGTTCTGAACTCAGATAAATCAAACCAAGAACCGTAGCGATCGGTAATACCAAAAACCAACTTGCGACGAATGTGCTGCTTCCGACAACAATCGAAAATACACAAAGCGCAACCAAGGTAGCGTTACGCACTAATAACAAGGGGCTGATCCTAACATCGGCACCAGGGCCAGCGCAGCCACAGTTGATATCGGTTTTGCCCTTCAGCAGCTGTCTAGCAAACACCAATCCATACAGACTTAGCAGCGCAGTGGCCGCAATTAATCCAATAGATGAGGTTTGTTTAATCAATATTGCCAATGCCGTGAGTATTTCAAAGCCACCTAAGATAAATGGTATTAGCTTTACGAAACTGCTGGGGAACAACTCATAACCTTGAACCACTCGCTGATAGTAGCTTTGATTTTGCGGGCTGAGTTTACTAATACCCGCATGCAAAAACAAAGCAGCGATAAGTAGTTGTATCGCGTATGCAAAAATAGACATTAATAACTCTTGTGTACCAATAGCGGAGTCACGTTACCGAAATCACTCACAGTTTGAATAAAGCTGCCGTCCTTCGCATTGAATACGTCCAACGCCAAATCACCATTAGTGACCACTAACAAAGGATTATCACCGCGCGTTACCGAGATTGAGATCGCCCAATTCGGTGTTTCAATCACACGTACCCGCTTCTTATTGGTAACATCGTAGACCCAAACCTGAGTACCGCCATGGGTCTGCGAGCCTTCATGGCCATCTGGCTGAAAAATTGTGTACATCATAC
>CAZJWW010000128.1:0-7799 GCA_964549895.1 uncultured Gammaproteobacteria bacterium | reverse complement strand
ATGTGTTGCGTTGACCGGTTGAACTCACAGCAAGTTAGAGACAAATTGAATATCAACTATGGCTGCTGCATACTCGTAATAGGCAATTTTTAAAAAAGGCTAAAGAAAAACATGTTTGATAAACAACCTCAACTGACGGGTAAGACGATACTCTTGAGGCCATTAGTTAAAAATGATTTAGAAGGTCTTTTTATTTGTGGAGGTGATGAAAGAGTCTGGGCGGGTCATCCAAGCCCTGAGAGGTATAAAAGAGAGAATTTTGAGAAATGGTTTTCGACAGCTTTTGAGAGCAATAGCGCTTTAACAATTGTTGAATGTGGAACAAATAAAATCATCGGCTCAACAAGATATTATTTTGATGAAACACCGAGAGATGAAATTTCTATTGGCTATACGTTTTTGGCTCATCGCTGCTGGGGTGGAGTAGTGAACAGCGAGCTTAAATCGATTATGCTGAAGCATGCATTTAAATCTTTTGGCGCTGTATGGTTTCACGTCTCACCTCTAAATATTAGATCTCAGAAGGCAATGTTAAAGATAGGTGCTAATCATATTAAGGATGAGATTGTTTCGCTAGGTGGTAGCGACCCCACATTATGGAAATTTTACAAGATAAACCGTCAAGATTGGTGCGCTGAAGATAAGTAATGACTATTACATGCTAAAAGGCAAAATTTACGCAGCTTGTTTCTCTCCATTTTCTGGTTAAATCGTTTTAGTTAAAATTGTTAGTTCAAGCCAAGAGTTCCGCACCTTAAGGAAGTATTTTTTTAATACCGGGTTCCGAAAAATACTTTGCGCCAGTATCTTTAAGATCTTGCGGCACTTCTACAGGCACATGGATACCTATGGCATCATTCGCATTAATTCGATCGCCCAATATGGCTGGCCCTTCAGGACTTATAAAAAACCAATATGGTGGAAAGGCTGCGTTACTATTTTTCTCAATCCAATGCGCTGCAAATGGAGCAAAATGTTCGTCTCGTGGATCCGCATCTCCCATATGGATAATAGTAGTGTCGTTATCCAAACTTACTCGATGAACTAGGTTGGCAATATTCGCTCTCTCTGGCCACCCCGCATGCGGAATACGGACACTTTGTATTTCGATACCTGCCACTTCGGTAGTAACAACTGCGTCGCCAAAGTTTAGTTTTAAACTTCTAATTTGCTCAATCAGTTCGGGGGAGTGTTCCAGTACTTGGTCCGTTGCTTGAGACGGAGCAACAAGAACCGTATTTGAATACTTGCTTAGATAATCAGCAACTGTCTCAGCGGTAAAGTGATCGCCGTGCGAGTGGCTAACAACGATAATATCAATATCGTCGTAAGGCGGGGTATTAGCAAAAATAGCCGTTTGTATTTCCTTAGGTACCGCTTGGTATTGTCCGTAGACATTATGAAAAAATGGATCGAACAAAGCCTTTTGTTCTCCATTGGAAAATAAAATCCCTTCGTTTCCAATGTAAGTGACACTCGACTCGGCGATAGTATCCCTATATAACGCTACATTGGTTTCTCGAACTTCCTCATCGACCTTTTCATCGACCTTTTCATCGCTCGGCTTACTAGCCGACTCTGCCAGCGATAGATTACAGAGGAACATAAAAATAATTATTACTGCAATTTGCTTAGTTTTCAAAAGATGCGTATTCATTATAGAAACAAGAGCCAGTATTAAAACGTGAGTTGATAAACAGTGGGAATTTTAAGCCGTATCATTAAATCGACACCAATAATCGCGCACTTCTCGTTTGACTACCGGCGCCATAATCAGTATGCCAATAATATTGGCTAATGCCATCGCAAAAATCATCGCGTCAGAAAATTCGATAACTGAATTCAATTGTATTGCGCAACCCAGGCCTACAAATACACAGAAAAATACGTTGTATATCATTTTGGTGGTCGCTTTATCACCAAACAAATAAACCCAGCCAGCCAAGCCATAATAAGACCAAGAGACCATGGTTGAATAGGCAAACAAAATAACCACCACCGTCAATAAGTACGGTGACCAAGGGATAACACTTTCAAATGCGGAAGAGGTGAGCTCCACGCCCGTTAAGTCTTGGGCGCTAATAATGCCAGGCTCATAAACAGTGACTAAGATTACCAAAGCGGTGATGGTACAAATAACTACGGTATCTATGAAAGGTTCTAGCATTGCTACGTAGCCTTCGGTAACCGGTTCTTTAGTTTTGACCGCAGAATGAGCAATAGATGAGGAGCCTAAGCCGGCTTCATTGGAAAACGCCGCTCGACGAAAACCCAAGATAAGTACTCCAAGTATGCCCCCAGTAACTCCTTGCGGGCTAAATGCATTATTAAAAATAGCGGCAAAAGCCGCTGGTACTTTTTCGATATTAGCGCCGATAACTACGAAAGCGGTGACAATATAAATTATTGCCATGAACGGCACCAAGCGGCTGGTCACTGCGGCAATGGATTTAATGCCACCAACAATAACCAAACCAGTCAATACCGCAAGAGCCAGCCCCACCAACCAAGCTTTGTCAGCGAAGAAGCTGTCGCTGCCGCCAGTGACATTTACAAATTGCGCATAAGCCTGATTGGACTGAAACATACAGCCAATACCGAGCGCACCGATAATAATGCAGACCGCATAATAGTAGGCCAAGGCTTTGCCTAAGCGCGGTTTCTTTAGCGCGGCCAAACCTTTTTCTAGGTAGAACATGGGTCCACCAAATACTGAACCATCGGGGTTTTCATTGCGGTATTTTACCCCGAGGGTACATTCGACAAACTTTGAAGACATGCCCAAAAAGCCGGCCAAAATCATCCAAAAAGCCGCACCTGGGCCACCCAAAGAAATAAGCACCGCAACTTGCGCGATATTACCAACCCCAACGGTGCCGGATACCGCGGTGGTGAGTGCTTGAAAATGCGTCACTTCGCCGGGCGCTTTAGCATCTGCGAAGTCACCGCGCACAATACGAATTGCGTGCTTAAAGCCGGTTAGATTGATAAAGCCCAGATAAAAAGTAAAAAACACCCCGCAAGCGACCAGCAACAAAACAATCAACGAAACCTGCGCACCCGCGATAGGTACGGCAAAAAAAACAATGTCCGATAACGCTTTAGATATGGGCGCGAAACTATCATCAATTACCTGATCAATACCCGCCACAACTTCTTGGCTTAACATTAGTCCGATCAGTATTGTTATGAGATAGATCGATGGATTAGATCGTAATTTGGCTTGCATTGTTGAGTGCCCTCAAACTATCTGGAATAGGTTTATTCAACTCTATCATAAACACAGCGAAGGCCTTTAACGAATAAAAGGATTGCAGAAATTATATAAAAATAAGACACTAGCTATGGTACTTTCAATAGCGGCGTAAACACCAAAGGAAATTTATGAAAACAAGCGATTTATTGGTCAAAGCTTTAGAGAACGAAGGTGTCGAAAGAATTTACGGGATACCCGGAGAAGAAAATTTAGACTTCATAGATTCGTTAAAAGATTCTTCTATAGAACTCATATTAACTCGCCACGAACAAGCGGCCGGATTTATGGCAGCAACCTATGGACGTTTAACGGGCAAACCTGGAGTGTGCTTATCAACGCTAGGCCCAGGAGCGACAAATTTTGTAACAGCGGCCGCCTACGCGCAGTTGGGCGCAATGCCAATGATTATGCTGGCCGGACAAAAACCGATCCGTAAAAGTAAACAAGGGCGATTCCAAATTGTCGATGTGGTAGGTTTAATGAAACCCATCACCAAGTACTCCGAGCAGATTGTTGACGGAAATAATGTGCCGTCAATGACTCGAGATGCGTTCAGAATAACCATGGAAGAACGTCCAGGCGCGGCTTACTTAGAGTTGCCCGAAGACATTGCTGCTGAAGAAACAGACGCGTCAATCTTTGATGTTGTTGGAGCTCGGCGCCCAGACGCTAGCCAAAAATCGATAGATCAAGCAGTCAAAATGATTGAGGCGGCCGAGCGGCCACTAATTTTGATTGGTGCTGGCGCCAATCGAAAACGCACCGGTGAGGCATTGCAAAAGTTAATCGATAAGTCTGGGATATACTTTTTTAATACACAGTTGGGTAAAGGCGTAGTGGATGAGCGGCACGATAAATTTATTGGCACCGCTGCATTGTCGAGCAATGATTTTTTACACTGTGCAATCGAGCGTGCTGACTTGATCGTAAATGTTGGCCACGACGTGATTGAGAAGCCACCTTTTTTCATGGAAAAGGGTGACAAAAAAGTGATCCATGTGAATTTCTTCGCAGCCCAGATTGACGATGTCTATTTTCCACAATTAAATGTAGTAGGTGATATCTCAAATGCGATCGAACGCATTGCTGATAAAATATCCATGGATTCGAAGAAAGATTTTGACTACTTCGAACGCGTCAAAAACGAAGTTGAGAATCATCTAACTAAATATTTCGATGATCATCGTTTTCCTATGCTGCCTCAACGTCTGGTTAATATATTGCGCCAAAATTTAGCCGATGACGACATTGTTACTTTAGACAACGGGGTCTATAAAATTTGGTTTACTCGAAATTATAAATGTCATGCTCCGAATACATTATTGGTTGATAATGCGCTGGCAACCATGGGGGCAGGTTTGCCGTCAGCCATGGCCGCAAAGGAGTTATACCCAAATAGAAAAGTCGTTTCTATTAATGGCGATGGCGGTTTTATGATGAATTCTCAAGAGCTTGAAACAGCGGTGCGCATGAATCTGGATCTGGTGATTATTATCCTCAATGACAGTGCCTATGGCATGATTAAATGGAAACAAGAAGGGGATGGTTTTGAAAACTTTGGTCTGGATTTTACTAATCCCGATTTCGTTAAATACGCTGAAAGTTTTGGTGCCACTGGGTATCGACCGTCCTCCCACGACGAATTTGAATCCATGTTCGACTCTGCCGTGAATTCCAAAGGGGTGCATGTAATTGATTTGCCGGTTGATTATTCGATGAATCACTCTATTTTGAACGTTCTACTTAAAGAAAGTGCCTGTATAGTTTAATATTGCATCACTTAATTAGCAGGTTAAATTTATGTCAACTATCACCGTAACAAACCCTTTCGATGGCTCAGAGCTAGCTCAGATACCTTTAAACTCTGCTGATGATGTCGAGAATGCATTGGCTAACGCGTATGCGCTTTTTGCTGATCGCGATAGTTGGTTACCTGTCTATCAACGAATTGAGATACTCGAAAAAGTTGTCGAGATAATGTCTGGGCAAATTGAAGACCTTACCAAACTCGCCGCAAGTGAAGGCGGTAAACCGTATAACGATTCTAAGGTAGAGGTACTGCGGGCGATCCAAGGTGTGAAGATAGCAATTGAGCAAATTGGGCATATTAAGGGTGAAGAAATTCCGATGGGGCTTACCGCAAGTTCATCCAATCGCTTGGCCTTCACTCAGCGTGAACCCATTGGCGTGGTGTCGTCAATCAGCGCGTTTAATCACCCGCTAAACTTGATTGTTCACCAAACCGTACCCGCCATTATTGTTGGCTGCCCAGTTATTATTAAGCCGTCTAGTCGAACCCCCTTATCCTGCCTTCGTTTTGTCGAAATCTTGCAACAAGCGGGTTTGCCAAAACAATGGTGCCAAGCCATGGTGTGTAAGAACCAGGATGGTGAGAAGTTGGCTACTGATCAACGTGTAAACTTTCTATCATTCATCGGTTCAGCAAATATCGGCTGGATGCTCAAATCAAAACTTGCACCGGGCACACGTTGTGCACTGGAACATGGCGGTGTTGCGCCGGTAATCATCGATGAGTCAGCCGACTTGAACCTCGCGCTTGAGGGCATAGCCAAAGGTGGTTTTTATCATGCTGGTCAGGTATGCGTTTCAGTACAACGAGTCTACGCTCATGAAAGTGTCTGCGAAAAATTTGCGCAGTCCATAGCAACTGCAGCGGACAAACTGATAGTGGGTGACCAATTAGACCCAAAAACAGAAGTTGGCCCGCTTATAACTGAATCTGAAGTTGATAGAGTCGAGCAATGGGTGAATGAGGCCGTTGAAGCGGGTGGAAAAATTCTAGCGGGTGGCAAACGTATATCAAATACCTGCTATGCACCTACTGTAATTTTGGATCCACCGGATGATGCCAATGTATCCACCTCCGAAGTTTTTGGCCCAGTCGTTTGCGTTTATTCGTGCAAGGATAAAAAAGAAGCCTTAGACAGAGCAAATTCATTATCCGTTGCTTTTCAGGCCGCGGTGTATACCAAAGACCTTGATACTGCATTGGAGCTAGGTAATAAACTTGATGCCACGGCGGTAATGGTCAATGATCACACGGCTTTTAGAGTAGATTGGATGCCGTTTGGAGGCCGCCGTGGTTCAGGCATTGGTATGGGTGGTATTCAATACTCCATGCATGAAATGACACAGGATAAAATGATCGTTATTAGAAGTGATGTTTTATAGTAAGAAATTCAAGGCTTAGCAGTAAAAGCAATGTAAGTAGGTTTGAGTTAAATTAAATCTCGAACGAGATTAAGGAGAATGTACCCGCATCAAATATGAAAAAATCGGCTCAGACCTCTTAATTAGCCCCGCGTCAATTACCTAATTTCACTAGTTTTTGTGCATTAACCTATGTTTATGTTCATATTTACGGAGTCAAAGGATATGCTGTTTTGGCCAGCAGGTTTTTTTGACACACTTCTTTAGACATCATGTATTTCTAGTCATTAGGATAATAATTTTAATTAGTTAAGTAGGGTTTGGGAAAATTAGTATGACTATTAAAGCTGTTAGAGGGACTTAAAATTGGGGGTTTATGGTTAGCTATAATGCGGATGTTCTTGTTGTTTTATCTTGGGTCCTTGTCTTTTTATTCCACATTGACAAATGCTCAGCCTGTCACGGTAGAAGCTACCCTAAGCACAAATAATCCAACTTACAGTGCTCCGTATAGCGGCCAAGATGTAGTCTTTATAGAAATCGAACATTCAGGTGGTTTTTTCCTAGTAGATACAAAAGGTGCTAATTTTAATACCTACGTTGGTTTATACAACTCTGAAGGGTCGGCGATAGGGATGAACAACATTGATTTCGAATTCGGCATTACAGAAAGACAAAGTGCCATCGGTTTTCTAGACGGGTTACAGGCCGGCACATATTATTTAGCAGTCCGAGTACCTGCTAAGACGGCGTAAACACTTGTTCATAATGAAAGTATTTCAAACCCAATAAGTACTGAAGTAAGGGACTTCTTGGGTCCGCTTAATCACCTCTTCGCCACTCAAACACAGTCTGTGTTTGATTATCACGGCACGGTTCACACATCCTGCATCTTTTGTAGGGCGACCTTGAATGACGCTCTAACTCTGATTGTAGGCATCAGAAAATTTATCCCAAGGAATGCAGTGATTTAGAAAAAACCATCGTTTATCAAGACCCAGAGCGGTTTCAAGCGGACTCTCAAAACCAGCTAGCTCTAATTGATTTTGGCTTATAGTTCGAACTATTACTGGACGAGTTTTGTGCTAATTTTCTTAGAACTGGCTTATGCTATATACGGATTATTAGTCAATTATATCAATAGCTTATAATTTTTAGTGAACTCTATTTACTACTTTAGCGTTTCTGTTTTTTGCTCCGCTCGTCGCCAACAGACAGTGTATAATTTTTATACTCCACCCTGTTTTTGGCTTGATGATCAAACAGATATTTTCCGTTAATAGACGTTAAAAGCTCATCCAGTTCGGTCTTATCTTCCACCGAGTTATAATAATCAACAGTACGTTGGTGCATCCAACAAGAAAATGCAACA